>CAYWHO010000119.1:0-6890 GCA_964458195.1 uncultured Arenimonas sp. | reverse complement strand
AGGCCATGTCGGTGATGTGCAGCAGGCCGTCGATGCCGCCGAGGTCGACGAACGCACCGTAGTCGGTGAGGTTCTTGACCACGCCCTTGACGACCGCGTTCTCCTGCAGGCGCTCCATCAGCTGTTCGCGCTCGGCGCTGAACTCGCTTTCGACCACGGCGCGGCGCGAGACCACGACGTTGTTGCGCTTGCGATCGAGCTTGATGATCTTGAATTCCAGTTCCTTGCCTTCGAGGTAGCTGGTGTCGCGCACCGGGCGCACATCGACCAGCGAACCCGGCAGGAAGGCGCGGACGTCGCGGATGTCGACGGTGAAGCCGCCCTTGACCTTGCCGCTGATGCGGCCGGTGACGATCTCGCCGGCTTCCATCGAGCTTTCCAGTTCGTCCCACACCATGGCGCGCTTGGCCTTCTCGCGCGACAGCACGGTTTCGCCGAAGCCGTTTTCCAGGGAGTCCAGCGCCACCTTGACGGTGTCGCCGACGGCGACTTCGAGCTCGCCTTGTTCGTTGCGGAACTGTTCGATGGGAACGATGCCCTCGGACTTCAGGCCGGCGTTGATGACGACGACGTCGGCACGGACTTCGACGACGGTGCCGGAGACGATGGCGCCGGGCTTGAGCTTGGCGATCGCGGCCTGGCTTTGTTCGAACAGTTCAGCGAATGATTCGGTCATGTTGATTGTCTCGGTTGAACATACGGGTCGCGGATTCGTACCGCGGCCCACCTGTTGTGCGCTTGCGCGCGTGGTTGAACCGCGCCGGATGGCGCGGGACGGGCCTGCTTTCGGAAACCGCACCGGACGGTGCGATGGGAAACGGCGGCTAGCGGCGCCGCAGGGAAGACGGCAGCACCGCAAGCACGCGTTCGATCACCTCGGTGATCGGCATGCCGGTGGAGTCCAGGATCACCGCATCGTTCGCGGGTTTCAGGGGCGCCACGGCACGTCCGGCATCGCGCTCGTCGCGAGCGGCGATTTCGTGCAGCAGACTGTCAAGATTAACGGAAACCCCTTTTTCTTTCAACTGCTTATGACGCCTTTTGGCCCTTTCCTCGGCACTGGCAGTCAAAAAGACCTTGTAAGGGGCGTCGGGGAAGATCACGGTTCCCATGTCACGGCCGTCCGCGACCAGGCCGGGGATCTGCCGGAAGCGGTGCTGCAGGTCCAGGAGGGCGGCCCGGACCGGCGGGTGCGCCGCGATGGCAGAGGCCGCCGCGCCGGCGGTTTCCATGCGTAGCTGGTGGGTCGCATCCTTGCCGTTGACGATGACGCGGGGCTCGCCCGACTCGTCGTTTTCGAAGCGGATTTCGGTACGCGAAGCGCAGGCGGCTACCGCGTCCGGGTCGCTGAGGTCGATGCTTTCCCAGGCCGCCGCGAGACCGACGGCGCGATAAATCGCGCCGGAATCCAGGTAATTCCAGCCCAGCCGGTCGGCGACGGCACGACTGATCGTGCCCTTGCCCGATCCCGACGGTCCATCGATGGTGAGTACGGGAATGGCCTTGGGCATGCGCGGCAGTCTATCCGAAGGGCTCAGGCAATCCGAAGCCCGAAGCCGCAGGTTTGCGCGAGTCCGACGAAACCGGGGAACGAGGTCGCGACGTTGGCGCAGTCGCCGATCCGCACTTCATCCCCGGCCTGCTGCGCCGCGATCGCGAGACTCATCGCGATGCGATGATCGCCGCCGCTGTCGGCGCAACCGCCACGCAATCGTCCGCCCTGGATTACCGCCCCGTCCGGGGTTTCGACGATCCGGGCGCCGAGCGCGCCCAGCCCGCGACTCATCATCGCGATGCGGTCCGATTCCTTCACGCGGAGTTCGGCCGCGCCCGATACCGTCGTTTCGCCCTCTGCCAACGAAGCAGCAATGAAAAGTGCCGGAAATTCGTCGATCATGTCGGGAACCAGCGACTCCGGCACGGCAATGCCCTTCAGGGGCGCATGGCGGACCCGCAGGTCCGCGACCGGTTCGCCGCCCTGCTCCGTCGCGTTCTCCTCTAGGATGTCGGCACCCATCAGCCGGAGCGCCGTCAGCAAGCCGGTCCGTCGCGGATTCATGCCCACCTTACGGATGACCAGGTCCGACCCAGGAACGAGGCAGGCCGCGACCAGGAAAAATGCGGCGGAGGAAAAATCGCTGGGGACGCGGACATCGGTGGCCTGCAGAGGAAATCCCCCCAACATCGCGGCTTCACCCGGCCGGAATGCGATCGGACTTCCGAAGGCGGCCAGCATGCGCTCGGTGTAATCGCGGGTCGGATGAGGCTCGTGCACATGCGTCTCGCCCTTGGCGTAGAGACCGGCCAACAGGATGGCAGACTTCACTTGGGCACTGGCTACAGGTATTTTATAATCAATACCTTGCAATCCATTATTAATGTTTATTCTTAATGGAGCCGTGCCGTCGTCACTGGCTTCTATACGCGCCCCCATGCGCTGCAGCGGTTCGATGACGCGACGCATCGGTCGGCGCGACAGGGATTCGTCGCCGACCAGCACCGATCCGAATGCCTGCCCCGACAACAGCCCAGTCAGCAGGCGCATGCCCGTGCCTGCGTTGCCGCAGTCGAGCGGTTCGCGACTGCCCCGCAATCCATGCAGACCCACGCCGTGCACGATGCGTTCGTGTTCGTTCGGCGTTTCGATGCGTACTCCCAGCTGGCCGAAGATGCGCGCGGTCGCGCGCGTATCCTCGCCTTCCAGGAAACCGCTGATGCGGGACGGGCCCTCGGCGATGGCGGCCAACATGATCGCGCGATGCGAAATCGACTTGTCGCCCGGCACCCGGATTTCGCCGCGCAACGGACGGCCGGGCCCGGCCAACCAGTCGAGGCTCATGCCAGTATCTCGTCCAAGGCCTGCATGAGAAGGCGGTTCTCGTCGATATTGCCCACCGTGATGCGCAGGCAGGTCGGCAGTCCATAACCGCCCATGGGCCGCGGAACGATGTTGCGCTCGACCAGGGCGGCCTCGATCGGCCGCGCGTCGCGCTCGAAATCGACCAGCAGGAAGTTGGTCTGCGAATCGGCCACGAACAGGCCGCGATCGCGCAGGCGCTGGGCCAGCAGCAGGCGCGCCTCGCCGTTCTGGTCGCGCACCCAGTCGATGTGGTCCTGGTCGTAAATGGCGGCACCCGCCGCCGCCAGTGCCGGCAGATTGACGTTGAACGATTCGCGCACCCGTTCCATCACGGAAATCAGTTCCGGATGCGCCGCGATGAAACCGAGGCGCAGGCCGGCCAGACCGTAGGCCTTGGAGAAGGTCCGGGCGACGATCAGGTTCGGGTACTCGTCCAGCAGACGCGTCGCCGAAGGCAGCGCCGGATCGGTCACGTATTCGTGATAGGCCTCGTCCACCACCACCAGCGTGCCCGCTGGCACGTCGGACAGGAACGCGGCCAATTCGCCGGACGAGAACCAGGTGCCGGTCGGATTGTTCGGATTGGCCAGGTAAACGATGCGCGTGCGGTAGGACACCAGCCGGCGGATCGCTTCCAGATCGTGGCCGCGCGGCATCGCGTGTTCGCGCGGGAACGCCGGCGCCACGCACAGCTGCGCGCCGGCGGCCTGTGTCGCCAGCGCATAGACGGCAAAACCATATTGCGAGATCACCACATCGTTGGCCGGCCCGGCGAATACCTGGGCGATCATCATCAGCAGTTCGTGCGAACCGTTGCCGAGCATGATCTGGGCCGTATCCAGGCCATGGCAGGACGCGATGGCCAGCTTCAGGTCACCGCCGAGCGGATCCGGATAACGGTGCAGTTCGTGCAGGCAGTCGAGCAAGGCTTCGCGCGCCCGCGGACTCGGGCCCAGCGAATTCTCGTTCGAACCCAACTCCACCAGGAATTTCCCCGCGACCTGCGACTGCCGGCGCAACGAAACCAGGTCCAGGCCCGGGTCGTAGGCCTTCAGGCCCTTGATGCCGGGCTGCGCCAGCGTGTGGAAATCGGGCTTGGACATTTCAGAGCAGTGCGACCGGATAGGAGCCGAGGATCTTCACCATCGCTGCATAGTCTCCAAGTTCCGAAAGCGCCTGTTTGACCGGGCCCTCGTCGACATGGCCGGCGACATCGATGAAGAAGGCGTATTGCCAGCGGCCCGTATGCGCCGGGCGGGACTCGATCCGGTTCATGCTGATGCCGTACTTCGCGAACGGACTCAATACGCCGAAAAGCGCGCCCGGCTTGTCGTGCACGAAGACGAGCAGCGAGGTGCGGTCATGTCCGCTGGGCGAAAACAGTTCGCGGCCGATGACGAGGAAGCGCGTCGTGTTGTCCGGGCGATCCTCGATCGGGCCGGCGACGATCTTCAGTCCATAGACATGCCCGGCGGAGACGCCGGCGATGGCCGCGGCATCGTCGGCATTGCGGGCGCGACGCGCGGCCTCGGCATTGCTGGCGACCGGAATCTTCTCGGCCTTGGGCAGATGCTGGCGCAGCCATGCCTTGCACTGCGCCAGCGACATCGGGTGCGAATAGACCCGTTCGATCTCGTCGAGGCGGCCCGTGCGCGACAGCAGGTGCTGATGCACGCGCAGCTCGACTTCGCCACAAATCTTCAGGTTCGAAGTCAGGAACATGTCGAGCGTGGACTGGATGGTGCCCTGCCCCGAGTTCTCGACCGGCACGACGCCGAAATCGGCATGGCCGGCCTCGACTTCCTGGAATACTTCCTCGATGCTGGACAGCGGCAGCCCATGCGCCGAATGGCCGAAATGCTTGGCGACCGCCTGCTGCGAGAAGGTGCCTTCGGGTCCGAGGTAACCGATCTTCAGCGGCTCCTGCTGCGCCAGGCAGGCCGACATGATTTCGCGGAACAAACGCAACAGCACTTCATCGCTCAACGGCCCGGAATTGCGGTCGAGCACTTGCCGCAACACCTGGGCTTCGCGTTCGGGCCGGTAGTAATCCACGGCGGCCTTCAGCTTGCCCTTGGCCTTGCCGACCTGCTGCGCCCAACGAGCGCGCTCGGCGATCAATCCCTGGATCTGCTGATCGATGCCGTCGATGCGCTGCCGCACTTCGGACAGCACGGGTGCCGGCGACGACGACTCGGGTGCGGCGGCAACCGGCGGCTTCTGCTTTGAAGAAGCCTTCTTGCCGGAAGCCTTCTTTTTGCGCGTACCGGCCATGGTCCTATCCGTTCCGTCGGGCGAAATCGCCCATGAAGTCCACCAAGGCCTGGACGCCCGCGACCGGCATGGCGTTGTAGATCGAGGCGCGCATGCCGCCCAGCGCGCGATGTCCCTTCAGGCCCAGCAGGCCGGCCGCTTCGGCTTCCTTGAGGAAGGGTTTGTCGAGCGCGGCGTCGGGAAGGAAGAAGGGAACGTTCATCCAGGAGCGGCAATCCGGCCGGACTTCGTTGCGGTAGAAGCCGCCGGAGCCGTCGATCGCGCCATACAGCAGGCGGGCCTTTTCGCGATTCTGCGCTTCCATCGCCACGGCCCCGCCATTGGCCTTCAGCCACTTGAATACCAGACCGGCGATGTACCAGCTCAGGGTGGCCGGCGTGTTGAACATCGAATCGTTCTTCGCCTGGTTCTGCAGTTCGAAGATCGGCGGCAAGCTGCGGCCGTGCCGGCCCAGCAGGTCCTTGCGCACGATGACGATGACCAGGCCCGAGGGGCCGAGATTCTTCTGGGCGCCGCCGTACAGCACGCCGAAGCGGCGCACGTCCATCGGGCGCGACAGAATGTTGGACGAAACATCCGCCACCAGGGGCACGTCGCCGACATCGGGAATGTCGTGGAATTCGACGCCGTGGATGGTTTCGTTCGGCGTGTAGTGCACGTAGGCCGCGCCCGGCGTGAGCTGCCATTCCCCGCGAGCCGGCAGCGAGGTGTAACCACCGTCCTTGCTGCTGGCGGCGATGTTCGTGCGCAACAGCGGCTTGGCATTCTCCAGCGCCTTTTCGCCCCAATGACCGGTCAGCACGTAATCGGCGGTCGCATCCGGGCCGGCGAGATTCATCGGCAGCAATGCGGCCAGGGTGGTCGCGCCGCCCTGGAGGAACATCACGGCGTAGTCGTCGGGAATCGCCATCAGTTCGCGCAGGTCGCGTTCGGCTTCGGCGGCGCAGTCGATGAAGGCCTGCCCGCGGTGACTGACTTCCATCACCGATGCGCGTTCGCCCTTCCATTCCAGCATTTCCTCCTGGACCTGGCGCAAAACGGGTTCGGGCAGCGCGGCCGGGCCGGCGCTGAAATTGAAAGCACGGGACATAATCACCTCGACAGAATCGTGAGCAGGCTAACACGACGACCGCAGTCGCCGAAGATCCTCCGAGTCTGTGCGAACGGCTCTAGAGCCGGAGCTCGAATTCCGCCGCGGGCAATGGTCGGGCGAACAAATACCCCTGCCCGTACAGGCAGCCCGATTCCCGCAGCATGTCGCGCTGCTGCTCCGTTTCGATGCCCTCGGCGGTCAGCAGCAGGCCCAGATCCTGGCCGAAATTGATCACGGTGCGCACGATGGCGCGATGGCGCGGGTTGCTGACGAGATCGCGCACGAAGATCTGATCCACCTTCAACGCATCGAACGAGGAGGCGGCGAAAGACTCCAGCGACGAATAGCCGGTGCCGAAATCGTCGACGGCCAAACCGACCCCCAGGGCTTTCAGCGCACTGAGCTGGGCCTGGGCATGGCCCCGCCCGGTTCGGAAGACCGTTTCGGTCACTTCCAGTCGCAGGCGCGAGGCAGGCAGGGAATGCGTCTGCAGGAGCTGGAACACGTCTTCGACCAGTTCGGGCGAGGCGATCTGCTTCTCGTCCACATTGACGTTGATGACCAGGCCTTCGGCGGTTTCGGGGAAGCGCCGGCGCCAGTCCGCCAGTTGGCGGCAGGCTTCGCGCAATACCCAGCTGTCGAGCTCGCTGATCAGGCCGGTTT
>CAYWHO010000118.1:0-6892 GCA_964458195.1 uncultured Arenimonas sp. | reverse complement strand
GTGACGGCCTTGCCGGTGTAACGCTGGGTGCCGAGCACGCTGCCGCCGATGGCGCCGGCCGCTCGCATGTTGCCGGCCGGAGCGCCGGCGATCACGCTGCCGCGCTTGGGCGAGATCTCGACGATGTATTCCTTGCCTGTCTGGTAGGCCATGCTCTCGTAGGAACCGTTGGTGTTGATCACCAGTCGCGTGCCGCCGGCATTCGACTTCGGCTCCAGCGTCGTCACCGGCGTGGCGAAATCGGCGACGCTCAAGGCCTTGCGCAGGTTTTCCGGCAGGTTGGCGTTGCCGATATCCACGACGATGCGCGAACCTTCGTTGCGCATGTCGGTCGCGGCGCCTTCGCCGTCGAACCGCATGATCACCCGGCCGGAACCGTTGTCGCCGCGACGGAAGTCGATGTTGGCCACGCTCAGGCTGCTGGCCATGCGCTTGGCGGGGTCGGCACTGTTGGCCATGGCCGTACCGGCGCTGGAGGTCGGGTTACCGGCATCGACCGTCAGAACCAGCAGGTTGCCGGCGCTGCGGGTGGTGTAGCCGGCGGGGCGGAACAGGTCCACGACCACGCGGGTCCGGCCGGCGGCTTCCGCGGCCGAGACGGCCGAGGTGGCGCCGGTACCGACGACCACGCGCCGGGTCGCCATGCCGTTGGTGGTGCCCGGCAGGTCGATGGCGATGCGGGGCGGACTGTCAGTGGTGAACGCCTGCACATCTCCGACAGGGCCGGAGAACTGCAGCGTGATATCCACCTTGCCGCCGGGCGCCGCTGCGTAGCGGACATCCTGCAGCACGTTGGAGGCCAGCGCGTAGCCGCTGACGGCCATGAGCGCCAGGGTCGCCGCGCCCGTTCGGAGGGCGTGCAAGAGCCCCTTGCTTTCGCCGATCTGCTTCATTGCGGTCATCGTGCTATCCCCCAATCAATTATCATCTAGGGCAATCTTGGCTTGGCGTTCAAGCCAGCCACCCGCCCCGTCAGGTACCAGTTCGACCAGCTCGATTCGGTCCTCGTAGATCCCGATGATCCGGCCGTCGTTCTGACCCATGTAGTTGCCGACGCGCATGCGGTAGGTCACGCGGTCCGGCGCCATTACCAAGCCGATCTGGCCTCCGCCGGTTCCGATCGTGCCGACCATGTCGAGGGCGTCGAGCGGGAACGCTTCCAACGCTTCCTTGCGCCGGTTCGGATCCGGCCCCTTGCCGTTGTCGTTGCGATCGGGCTCGGGCAGGCTGAAGGGATCACGCAGGCCGACGGGCGAGTATTCGAAAGATTCGAACTGCTTCATCACCGGCAGCGGGTCCAGCGGCGGCGCAGGGCGAGCCCTGACCTCATCCACCCAGGCTTCGACCTCGCGCGTGCTGCTGGTGCAGCCCGCCAACATGCCAGCCGCGACGAACGCGAGCGTCAGGTTGCGCAGATGCTTGCTCTGACCAACGCTCATTTCTTGCCCCCTTTGGCAGCACGCTCGGCTTCGGCGGCTTCCTCTTCGTCGAGATAACGATAGGTCTTGACGGTGCCTTCCAGTACCAGTGAATTGTCGCCGCCACGGGGGCGCAACGAGATGTCGTGCATGGTCATGATGACCACGCGCGGCAACGAAGCCACGCCGCTGACGAATGCGCCGAACTGGTGGTAAGTGCCGACCATGCGCAGCTGGATCGGCTTCTCGGCGTAGAACTCCTTGGCCGTCTCGCGCCCGGGGCGGAACAGCTCGTTGGTAATGCCGGAAGCCAACGCCGTCTGCGAGATGTCGACGATCAGGTCGGGCATTTCGTTCTTGCTCGGCAACTGCCGCAGCATCTGCTGCAGCATCAGCTCCATTTGCGCCAGTTGCTGCTTCAACGGTTCGAGGTTGGCCGCGCGCCCCTGCTTTTCCTCGAACTCACTGCGCAGCGTCATCTCTTGCCTTTCGAGCGTATCGAGTTCCTCCCGCTGGGGCATAACCACGAAGTACCAGACCGCGCCGACAATCAACAGGACGAGAATGGCGCAGGCCCCCAGCTTCACCGGCATAGGCCAGCTCGCCGGATTGCTGGTGTCGAGGCTGCGGAGATCGATTTTCTTGCTCATTGGGCTTCCCCTCCCGTCTTGGCGGCAGCTGCCTGCGGCTCCTCAACCGCCGGCGGCGTGGCCGCGGGGGCGGCTTGGGCAGGCGGCGCGGCTTGGGCAGGCGGCGCGGCGGCAGGCGCTGCCGGAGCCGAACCGTCCGCGGGAGCCGTCGCGGCCGCAGCGTCGGCGGCCTTGGCCGCTTCCTCGCTGGGATTCTTCAGCGTGACCTTGAGCGTGAACTCGTACGGAAGACCCTTGTCGCCGCTCTTCGCTTCGATGATCGACAGGTCGGACTTGCCCATCCAACCCGAGGCATCGAGATTGCGCATGTAGCTGCTGACGCGTGCATTGGACTGCGCGCGGCCTTCGAGCGTGAGCGTCTGGCCGCTTTGCTTGATGGCGGTGATGCGGGCGCCGTCGGCGATCGTGCGGGCGAGTTCGTCGAACAGATGCACCATCTGCGACCGGCTGGCCTGCAGTTGCTCGATGACTTCCTTGCGGCGCAGGAGGCGTTCCTTCTTCTTGTCCAGTTCCTTGATTTCGGCGATCTGCTTGTCGACGACCTTGATCTGCCCTTGAAGGTAACGGTTGCGGTTTTCCTGCCCTTCGATCTGGCCGCTGTAATAAAGCCAGATCATCAGGCTGATCAGGGCGCCGGCGAGGGCCGCCATGCCCAGCATGGAGTAGAACTCCTGCAGGCGCTGCTTGCGCCGCTCGGCGCGCCAAGGCAATAGATTGATTCTGGCCATCAGTCGAAGCTCCTCAGGGCCAGGCCGCAGGCGATCATCAGCGCCGGAGCATCCTGGGCCAGGGCGTGCGCCTGCACCTTGGGACCGAGCGCCATGTTCGCGAGCGGGTTGGCGATCACGGTCGGCACGCCGATCTGCTCTTCGACCATGCCGGCGATGCCGGCGATCGAGGCGCAGCCGCCGGCCAGCACGACCTGGTCGACCTTGTTGAAATCGCTACCGGCATAGAAGAACTGCAGCAGACGGCTGACCTGCTGCACCAGCGCTTCCTTGAACGGGTCGAGCACTTCGACCTCGTAGCTTTCAGGCAACCCGCCCTGGCGCTTGGCCTGGCCGGCCTCTTCATAGCTCAGGCCGTAACGGCGCATCACTTCGTCGGTGAGCTGCTTGCCGCCGAACACCTGTTCGCGCGTGTAAATGCTGCGCTGGGCGCGCAACACGTTGAGCGTGGTCATCGTCGCGCCGATGTCGACCAGCGCCACGATCGCGTCGCGCGGCACCGACAACTGGTCGGCGACGAGCTTGAACGCGTTCTCCATCGCGAAGACTTCGACGTCGATGACCTTGGCGGGAATTCCGCCCAGCTCAAGGGCCGACTGCCGGATGTCCACGTTCTCCTGGCGGGAAGCCGCCAGCAGCACCTGGACCATGTCCGGGCTGTTGGGCACGGGACCCAGCACTTCGAAGTCGAGCGCGACTTCCTCGATCGGGTAAGGAATGTAGTTCGACGCTTCGACCTGGACCTGGTCTTCCATCGAGTCCTGGTCGAGGTCGCCTTGCATCGGGATGATCTTGGTGATCACCGACGATCCGGAGACGGCCGCCGCCGCATGCTTGACGCGCGTGCCGGATCGGGCAACCGCGCGCTTGATGGCTTCGCCCACCGCCTCGACTTCGACGATGTTCTTTTCCACCACGGCATTGGGGGGCAGCGGCTCGACGGCGTAGTGTTCGACCCGGTAGCGCCCACCGCTTTCGGTGAGTTGCAGCAGCTTGACCGCCGTGGAGCTGATGTCCACGCCGACCAGCGGTGTCTTGGTAGTTCCGAAAAGACCCACGGTTTCTCCCCTTGCCACGGGCGCTTACACGCTATTTGTGCGCCGTTACATTAAATAACGAAATTTTCCGAAATGGCAATGCCCCCCACCGATTTCGGTCGCCTTCCCCCCGGCAAGCGTTCCCTAAGCCCTTATTCCTACGTGGTTTTGGCCTTTCTCCGGACGCCTCCCGCGGTTCTTCCCCAGCCTCGTTCTATACTCCCGGTCCCGCCCGAAGTAAACGAGTAGAGACCCTGGATGGCCGGAATCCGCCGCTGGCTGCGCCGCCTGATGTACCTGGCCGTCCTGTTCCTGGCCCTGGGGGCGGTGGCCATAGGCGTCGTCTACTGGCTGGTCGCACCCCGCCTGCCCGATGTGCAGGAACTGCGTCACGTGGCCATGCAAGTGCCGCTGAGCGTGTATTCGCGCGACGAGAAGCTGATCGCGCAATTCGGCGAAACGCGCCGCTACCCGGTGAAGATCCAGCAGATCCCGACGCACGTGAAGCAGGCCTTCATCGCGATCGAGGACGCGCGCTTCTACAAGCACCAGGGCCTGGATTTCAAGGGAATCGCACGCGCGGTGTGGCTGATCCTGACCACCGACATGAAACGCGTTCCCGGCGGCAGCACGATCACCCAGCAGGTCGCGCGCGGCTTCTACCTGAGCACGGAATACAGCTACAGCCGCAAGCTGATGGAGATGGCGCTGGCGCTGAAGATCGAGCGCACGCTGACCAAGGACGAGATCCTCGAGCTGTACCTCAACAAGATCTTCTTCGGGAACCGCTCCTACGGCGTGGCCGCCGCCGCCGAGTATTACTACGGCAAGACGCTAGACCAACTCACTCTCGACGAAGCCGCCTCGCTGGCCGCCTTGCCGAAATTCCCGTCCAGCGGCAACCCGATCATCAACCCCGAACGTGCGCTGATCCGCCGGGATTACGTGCTGCAGCGCATGCGCGAGGTCGGTTTCATCACCCCGGCCCAGGAACAGCAGGCGAAGGCGGTGCCCGGCCACGCCAGCCCGCACGAGCCGAAGGTCGAACTCAACGCACCGTATCTCGCCGAGATGGTGCGCCAGAGCATGCAGGAGCGTTACGGCGACGAAGCCGAGACCACGGGACTGCGCGTTTACACGACCGTCGCCAGCGCCGACCAGATCGCAGCCGAGAAGGCCGTGCGCGACGGCCTGATGGAATACGACCATCGCCACGGATGGCGCGGCCCCGAGGCGCAGTTGGCCCTGGCGCCGAACGAGGACGATGCCGCGCTGCGCGCCCGCCTGAAGGCCTATTCCTTCGTCCCGGGTCTGCCGGCCGCCCTCGTGACCCAGGCCGGTTCCGCCGGTGCCGACCTGATCCTGCGCAGCGGCGAACGGATTTCGCTCGATGCGGCGGCGACGCGCTGGACCGGCAAGACGCCGGCCGCGCTGCTCAAGCGCGGCGATGTCGTGCGGGTCCTGACGATCGAGCCCGAGCCCAAGCCGCTCAAACCCGGCGAAACCGCCAAACCGGCGGCCAAGCCGGTCGCACCGGGCCCGGTCCGCTACGAGATCGCCCAGCTGCCGAAGGCCGAAGCGGCCCTGGTGTCGTTGCAACCGGAAGACGGTGCTCTGCGCGCCATCGTCGGCGGCCTCAGCTTCTGGCGCAGCAGCTTCAACCGCGCCACTCAGGCGCAGCGTCAGCCGGGATCGAGCTTCAAGCCCTTCGTCTATTCGGCCGCGTTCGAGCGCGGCTACACGCCGGCCAGCATCGTTCTCGACGCGCCGGTCGTGTTCAAGGACCGCAAGGGCCATGTCTGGCGCCCGCAGAACGACAACGCCACGTTCGCCGGGCCGATGCGCCTGCGCGAAGCGATGGTGCAATCGCGCAACCTCGTCTCGGTGCGCCTGCTGGACGCCATCGGCGTGGACTTCGCCCGCAAGTACATCACCCAGTTCGGCTTCAAACTCGAAAGCCTGCCGCCCAACCTGTCGATGTCGCTCGGCACCGCCTCGCTGACGCCGATGTCGGTGGCGCGCGGTTACACGGTGTTCGCGAATGGCGGCTTCCTGGTCGAACCGTATTTCATCGCCCGGATCGTCGATCGCAACGGCGTGGCCATTTCGGTGACGCATCCGCGCCGCGCCTGCCGCGCCTGCGGCGAACGGCTGAGCACCGAACAGAACAACACCGTCATCGTCGACGGCTTCGACTTCAGCGCCGCCGGACCGCGCGCCAAGCCGGCGCCGAACGAGCCCGCCGCCAAACCGGCCGCCGCCGACCCGGCCTTCGTCGGACCGCCGGAACTGGCGCTGGCGCCGCGTGCGATCGACGAACGCACCGCTTTCCTGACCAGCTCGCTGATGAAGGATGTGGTGCTGCGCGGTACCGCCACCGCCGCCAAGGTGCTCGAACGCCCCGACATCGGCGGCAAGACCGGCTCCACCAACAACCATCGCGACGCATGGTTCTCGGGCTTCGGCGGCGACCTCGTCACCACCGTCTGGGTGGGTCGCGACAATTTCGAATCGCTCGGCTATCGCGAATACGGCGGCAAGGCGGCCCTGCCGATCTGGATCAACTACATGCGCAGCGCCCTGAAGGACGCGCCGGTGGTCGAAGCGGTGCCGCCGAACGGCCTGATGACGGTCTACATCAGCCCAAGCACGGGCCGGCTCCTCCCGGAAGGTACGCCGGGCGCGCTGAAGGACTACATGAAACAGGAAGATTACGATCGCAGCCTGTCCAGTGGTTTCCACAACGAGGACAGCGCGCAGGAAGAGGAATCGTTCGACATCTTCTGAGCGCGGGCCAAGCGCGCCAAGGTTGCTGGAAACGAAAACGCCCCGCATCGCGGGGCGTTTTTTCTTGCGTCGCCGGCCGCCGGCTCAGCGCTTGTCGATCGGCACGTAATCGCGGCTAGCGGCGCCCGTGTAGATCTGGCGCGGACGGCCGATCTTGTTCTCCGGATCGTTCTGCTGCTCGAGCCAGTGGCTGATCCAGCCGGCGGTGCGGGCGATGGCGAACATCACGGTGAACATCTCGGTCGGAATCTTCAGCGCCTTGTAGATGATGC
>CAYWHO010000117.1:3693-7017 GCA_964458195.1 uncultured Arenimonas sp. | reverse complement strand
TCTTGGTGATCTCGTGGAAGGTCACGCGCTTGGCGCGGTCGCGATCGATCTCGGCCGCCTCGAGCAGGTGCCAGGAGATCGCCTCGCCTTCGCGGTCCGGGTCGGTCGCGAGGAAGATGGCGTCGGCCGATTGGGCGGCGCGGGCGATGGCCTCGACGTGCTTCTCGTTCTTCTCGATCAGCTCGTAGCGCATGGCGAACTTGCGCTCGGGGTCGACCGCGCCTTCCTTCGGCACCAGGTCGCGCACGTGGCCGTAGGAGGCCAGGACGGTGAAGTCCTTTCCGAGGTACTTGTTGATCGTCTTGGCCTTGGCGGGGGACTCGACGATAAGCAGGTTCTTGGCCATTCAGGCAATGCTCCGCAACTGCGGTGATCGGTGCGCCAACACGGCGCCCGGCTATCAATGAGGGCGATCCAGCCCCCGTTCCAGTCCCCCGGGCGAACCGGAGCGACAGACGGCAAGGCCCGCTTAAACCGCGGGCCCTTTATTTATTAAGTCTCCCGAAAGGCTGGAGCTGTCAAGCCAAAGCCGCCGGCCGGGGTCAATGCCAGCCTGAACCGCCCAGGGAGGCCAGCAGGGCGACGAAGGCGATGATGCTGACCAGGCCGCCGCCGAACACGACGACGATGAAGGCGATCAGGCAGCCGCCGAGCTCGCGTTTCTGCAGGTCCGGCCGGTCGGTATAGGCCCACTGGTCGACCACCAGGGTGCTGGCCGCCATGTCGTGCAGGCCCTGCTTGCGGTCCGTGAAGGCGATGACGAGGTAGCCGATGTAGATCGTCACATAGCACAACAGGTGGCTGGCCCAGCGGCCCAGGGCGTGTTTGCGGCTCAGGCGATGCCCGTCGGCATCGGTGACCTTGATGCCGAACAGGCGCTTGCCCAGGGTCGCCTGGGCCTCCGAAGATTCCTGGAACACGTAGTAAAGCGCGCTCAGGGTCGGACCGGTGACGTAGATCGCGATCATCATGCCGATCTGCGAGGCGCCCAGTTGCCCGGGGTTGGAGGGGGTGTTGAAGGCGCCGAAGCCGAAACCGAAGCCCATCACCACGATCATCAGGACGGCGTAGTTCGCCATCGTCACCAGCAGGGTATCGACCATCCACGCCGCCCAGCGCCGCCAGAAGCCGGCGTAGACGACATCGCTGCCCGCGACGTAGTTGGAGTGCTGGGTCACCGCGGCCGACGGCGGCGCGTAGGGCGAGGCGCCGGCGGGAGGCGCCGGCGGCAACGGCATCGCCGGCAGGTCGTTGAGGCCGAGTTCGCCCGCCACCAGCCGCATCGGCTGCCACTGGCTCATGCCGTCGCGCCAGACCAGGGTGTCGTCGTCGAGTTGCCCCCGGCGATAGGCGTCGCGAAGGATCTGGGCCGCCATCGGGCCCTGCCGCTGCTCCTGGCGATCGACGTAATACCACAGGGTCTCGCTCATGACTTGCGCTCCAGCGGGGTTGGCGACGCGGGGGCTGCGTCAGCGGCAGACGAAGGGCATCAGTTTCGGCGGCATGTCGGGACCGCTGCAGGTCCAGTTCATGCCCGCGTCGCCAGGCAGGCCTTCAAGCACGATCGACTTGCCGCGGATCGCCTGGGTCGCCCGGTCGCCGAACCGGATCTGTATCGCGCAGCTGCTGCCGGAAAGCACACCCAGGCGCACGCTGCCGACGTACTGCCGCGCAAAACTTTGCGGCGCTCCGAAACCGGGGCTGGCATTGGTCGGACAGACGCCGTTGTCCGCATGGAATTGTTCGATCGACGGCTTCAGTTCGTTGCCGATCGCGATCGCCTCGGCCGCCTGGGCTCGCGCCACGTACTCCTGGTATTGCGGAATCGCGATCGCGGCGAGGATCGCGACGATCACGAGCGCGGCGACCAGCAGGACCGCAGCGATGATCAGGCAGCCGTTGTTCTTCTTCGGTGGCGCCGGCGCGGCCGTCGGCACCGGCTCGGCGCGCGGAACCGGCGGCGGTTCGGCCACGGCCTCGATGTCGTCGAGATCGAACTCGATCTCGAATTGCCGCAGCGCCAGCCAGTCGCTCATGCCTTCGCGCCAGATCAGCGTTTCGCCGTCCACCGTGCGTTGCCGATACGCTTCGCGGATGGCGTGCGCGGTCACCGGCCCCTGGCGTTGACCGTTGCGATCGACGTAATACCAGCTGCTTGCGTCCATGGCTCGCGTCCCCACGCGTAGAAAACCCGCCTTGCGGCGGGTTCGTGATCCTTCCCCGTCGGGATCAGTGTACGGGTTCGGGCTCGTCGCCGAAAATCTGGCTCTCGATCCAGGCGAAAGCCGCTTCGGCGCCCGGCTGGTTGAACAAGACCATCAGCACGACCCACTTGAGATCGTCCACATCGACCTCTTCCTGATCGAGCGCCATCACCCGGTCCAGCACCAGTTCGCGCTGGTCGGCATCGATGACGCCCTGTTGTTCGAGGAACATCAGGAAGCCCCGGCATTCGCTGTCCAGCCGATCGAGTTCGCCTTGCACGAAGACGCGAACCGGGCCGCCGACGCGCGGCACGACCGTGGAAGGCCGTTGCTGGGCGAGTTCGTCCAGCCAATCGAACGCCTTGTTGATCTCGCTGGGACTGAAACCGGCCTGGATCAGGCCGTTCTGGAGGGAGTCGCGATCCCGGACGGCGTCGGGATCGTCGTAGAAGTAGTGTTCGAAAAGGTAGAGAAGGACGTTGAGTATGGTTTCTTCTTTCATCACCCTATCGCTTGTGCCGGGCCCCGGCACTCGGGGGAAGATCTAGGGGCGTCGGGCATAACGGCCATGCTCGGCCTGGACACGCCCGTCCAGCTCCATGGTCAGCAGCATGGGGGCTAGGCTGGCCAAGGTCAATCCTGTGCGGGCGGCCAGTTGGTCGATTGTGACGGGGTCGTGGCCCAGGGCATTCCAGAGGCGGCGCAGGGCTTTCGGACCGGGCGCGGCGTCCTCGGTACGGCCGTCGCCTGTCGTTGGCAGCAGGGGTTGCTGCAGGCGGGCGGCGAAGGGTGCCACGGCCTCCAGGATCTCCTCGGGCGATTCGACCAGGGCCGCCCCCTGGCGGATCAGGCGATGGCATCCGCGCGCCATCGGATTGTGAATGGAGCCAGGAATGGCGAAGACTTCCCGGCCCGCATCGCCGGCTAGGCGGGCGGTGATCAGCGCGCCGGACCGCAGCGCGGCCTCCACCACCAGCGTGCCGAGCGCCAGGCCGGCGATCATGCGGTTGCGACTGGGGAAGTGTTGCCGGATCGCTCGCGTTCCCGGCGGATGTTCGCTCAGCACGACGCCTTCGGCGGCGATGCGGCGCATCAGCAGGGCGTTGCTGGCGGGATAGGC
>CAYWHO010000117.1:0-3593 GCA_964458195.1 uncultured Arenimonas sp. | reverse complement strand
GCCGTGCTGTTCCAGCGAGGCGCGCTGGAGTGCGCACGGCAGTCCGCTGCGTACGAGTTCGAGCAAGGCGGGGGCGTTTTCCATACCCCCGAAAGCATCGCGGCGCCCGAGGGCGCCGCGATGTAGGAAAACGTCACTGGGTGGCGTCGGGATGTTTGAGAATATCCCTGACCTTGATCGGACGGATGGCGTCCATCACCAAGCCGTAACTGACGCGATCGAAAGTCCGGAACACCAATACGTGGCCCAGATAGTCGTCCGGCATCTCGACCTTGTCGGTCTTGGCGCCCCAGGGCGTGGAATGCTTGATGACATCCGGGCGGCGCGGGCCGTCATGCCACAGCGAGAACACCGTGCCATTGTTCACGCCGTCGCGGGCGCCGATGTTGAGCGCAACGACCGAGTTCGGTCCAGCACCATTGAGGCCATCGGCCACCGCCAGAACGCGGGCGTCCGGTCGAACGCCGGCCGGCGGATGCGGCATGTAGGTCGAGTCGTAAGGCGCGGTTTCCAGCGGCAGGATGCGGTCGCCGACGCGTATTTCTCGGCCTTCGTCGCGCAACAGTACCACCGTGACATCGCCCTGCACGCGCATGACTTCGCCCGTGGCATGACGCATCATCTCGTAACCCAGCTTTTCCTTGCCGTGCGCTTCGCGAACGCTGTCGATCGCACTCCAGTGGATATGCTCTCGTGCGCCGCGGTAATCCAGGACGCTGGCACCGGAGCGCGCGAGGTCGCCGTTGAGGAAGCCTGGGCCGTACAACTGGATCGGCCGTGCGAGGCTGACCAACTGCCCCGGCTGCGCATCGCCCATGCCGCGGACATAAACGATCTGCCCCGCGCTGGTGATCAGGTGGCCCTCTTCAAGGCCGATCACATAAGGCAGGTTCTCGACCTCGTTGACGACCGTCAGCTGCTTCAGGAAGGGCTGGATCTGCGCCAGCGGGATCGTGTCGATCGCTTCGCCTACGCGCGGACCGTCGGAACGCACCTGGGCGCGACCATTGACATACACCAGGCTGAGCACATCGCCCGGGTAGATCAGGTGCGGGTTCTTGACCTGAGGATTGGCCTGCCAGATTTCCGGCCACAGCCAAGGCTTCTTCAGGAAGCGCCCGGCGATATCCCAAAGGGTATCGCCACGTTTGACCGTATAGGTCGTGGGATGGTCGTTACGCACCTCGGCCGCAATGGCATAGGTGGCAACGGTCAAAAGCATGGCAGTCAAAACTGCAGGAAGCCGTTTAAGCATGGCTGCTATCCACCTGATTCCCCGAGGCAAGCGCCTGAACTATAGCCCAAATCCGGGAGCAGATTGCAAGCCGGGGGCGCTACAATGGGTGCCTCGACCCCTTTTGCCCCCTCGCGGCCCCCGGATCGCCATGGCCAAGTTGCCCATCCTGGAATTCCCCGACCCCCGCCTGCGCACCGTGGCCAAGCCCGTGGAAAGCGTGGATGACGCCCTGCGCGAACGCATCGCCGACATGTTCGAAACCATGTACGCGGCGCCGGGCATCGGGCTGGCCGCCACGCAGGTCAACTTCCACCGCCGCCTGCTCGTGCTCGATGTCAGCGAGGACCAGAGCGCGCCGATGGTCTTCGTCAATCCCGAGATCCTCG
Organism: uncultured Arenimonas sp.; assembly: GCA_964458195.1. Classification (GTDB taxonomy): domain Bacteria; phylum Pseudomonadota; class Gammaproteobacteria; order Xanthomonadales; family Xanthomonadaceae; genus Arenimonas. Next base: position 1,970 of record CAYWHO010000117.1, on the reverse strand, counting down.
AACGCGACGGCAGCCAGGTCTACCAGGAAGGCTGCCTGTCCGTGCCGGGCATCTTCGCCGACGTCACCCGCTACAACCGCATCCGGGTCAAGGCCCTGGATCGCGATGGTGCTGCGTTCGAACTCGAGGCCGACGGGTTGCTGGCGGTGTGCATCCAGCACGAGATCGACCATCTCGACGGCAAGGTGTTCGTCGATTACCTGTCGCCGCTCAAGCGCGACCTGGTGCGCAAGAAACTCGCGAAACAGCGCAAGCTCGCCGGCGAAGACGCTGCCTGATGGCCCTGCGGGTCGTCTTCGCCGGTACGCCGGAATTCGCTGTCGCTTCCCTGCTCGCGGCGCTGCGTTCGGCCGAAGTCGTTGCCGTTTATACGCAGCCCGATCGACCGGCGGGGCGCGGGCGACAGCTGGCCGCATCGCCGGTGAAACAGGTAGCGATGGCGCGCGGCATCCCGGTGATGCAGCCCGAGAGCTTCCGGCCGGCCCAGGCGCGCGCGCAGCTGCGCGCCTTCGCCCCCGACCTGATGATCGTGGTCGCTTATGGACTGATCCAGCCGCAAACGGTGCTCGAAAAACCGCGGTACGGTTGCTGGAACGTGCACGCCTCGCTGCTGCCGCGCTGGCGCGGTGCGGCGCCGATCCAGCGCGCGATCGAAGCCGGCGATACGCAGACGGGCATCTGCCTGATGCAGATGGAGAAGGGGCTGGACACCGGGCCGGTGATGTTGTCGCAGTCGGTCGGCATCCTGCCCGACGACACCGGTGGCAGCCTGCACGACCGGCTGGCGGAGAAAGGAGCGGAGGTTCTGGAGGACGGGCTGCGCCTGCTGCGCGCCGGTATCCGCCCGCTGCCGCGTGCGCAATCGGCGGATGGCGTGACCTACGCGCACAAGCTCGAAAAGAACGAGGCGCGCCTGGACTGGAACGAATCGGCCGAGCGGTTGGCGCGAAAGGTGCGGGCCTTCAATCCCTGGCCGATCTGCGAAGCGATGGTCGCTGGCGAACGGCTGCGCATCCATGTCGCGGCGCCCTTGCCCCTGGTGCATCACCAGCCACCGGGTAAAGTCCTGGCGGCCAGCAAGGCCGGTGTCGATATCGCCTGCCACGACGGCGCCTTGCGCCTGCTGCGCGTGCAGCGCGAAGGCGGCCGACCGATGTCGTCCGCCGATTATCTCAACGCACAACCGGCCCTGAGGAAGGCGTGAGCGAGCCCGGCGCGGGCCTGCGTGCGCAGGCGGCGCTGTCGCTGGCGGCCGTGCTGGGCGAAGGGCGTTCGCTCAAAGCCGTGCTGTCCGAACGTCTGCCGGCGATCGCCGACCCGCGCGATCGCGCCCTGCTCGAGGCGATCTGCTTCGCCGCCCTGCGTCACCGCCGGCGTTATGAAACGGTGTTGGCCGCCTGGTTGGCCCGGCCGCTGCCGAAACGCGACTACGGCACCCACTGCCTGTTGTTGGCCGGACTGGCGCAACTCGACGCGTTGGGTTTGTCGCCCTATGCGGCGGTCGCCGCGACGGCGGAAGCGGCGCGCCATCTCGACCGCGCGGCGCAGGTCGGGCTGGTCAATGCAATCCTGCGGCGCGCCACCCGCGAGCCCTGGCCCGAACCGCGCGATCTCGCCGAGCGCACCTCGCATCCGGACTGGTTGCTGCAGGCGCTGCGAAACGATTGGCCCGCGCAGGTCGAGCAGATCGCGACGGCGAACAACCAGCAGGCACCGCTCTGGTTGCGGGTGAACACCGCGAGGATTTCGCGCGAGGCGTATCGGCAGCGATTGCTGAGCGAGGGCGTTGAAGCCCAGACACCCGAATTCCCCGTCGCGGCACTGCGATTGGACGACATGCGAGCGCCTGAAATCCTGCCGGGCTGGCGCGAAGGCGAAATCAGCGTGCAGGACGGTGCCGCGCAACTGGCGGGCGAGGCGCTGCCGTTCGCCGCGGAAGCGCGCGTGCTCGATGCCTGCGCCGCACCCGG
>CAYWHO010000116.1:0-7155 GCA_964458195.1 uncultured Arenimonas sp. | reverse complement strand
ATCGCCTGCACGGGATTCCCGGCGCGATCGTGCACGGGCGCTACGACGTGGTCTGCCCGCTGCAGAACGCCTGGGACCTGCACAAGGCCTGGCCGCAGGCGAAACTGGTGATCACGCCGGGTTCGGGTCACTCCGCCTTCGAGCCGGAAAACACGGCGGCCCTCGTCGAGGCGACGGATGCGTTTCGGTGAGCGAGCAACCCGCCGAGCTGGTCTTCAAGCCGCGAGCCCCTGATAGCGGATTCAGGCGCTACCTGGAAAATTGGGAGCGGTATTTTTTCCCGATCGCGGTCGGGGCCATGATCTTCATACCGGTGGACATGCATCCCTATCTGCTACCGGCTATGGTGGCTATCGTCTGGAGCTTGGTAATACTGGTGCGCAGTTCGCTGCGCTTGCTGGCCGGGATCAGGCCCCGGATCGTGCAGGACATCGCTCTTCCCATTCTCACCTTGCTGCTCTGGTGGGCCGGAGTTGCGGCGCAGCGACATTCCTATGTCGAGGCAAAAAAGTCGCGATGGCGGAGGCGCGCGTCGTGCAGGACCGCTGCCATGTAGACAAACGCTGCCCGGAGCGCATCGACACCTGGGTGGAAAAGCCCGTGATGGGCATGAGTCGCACCAAGGCAGGATGGACTACGCGTTACTGGTTGGCATACAAGCGATCCGACGATACGCAGTCGTTCACGGTCAGAGTCAGGCGCGACATGGATTTTGCCGACATGATCCACGCAGGCGTCGGCCAGGAACCTAGCTGGGCGAAATAACGGCAATCCCGGGAAACGGTGCTCGTTCGATTCAGATCGCGCTGCCATCCGGATCCCGCTCCAGCAGCCATAATCCCGCCCAGAGTTTCGGATCCATCGAATAACCTTCGCGGATTTTCTGCGCCAGCCATTGCGGGGCGGAATCGAGCGGCACTTCGTGCACGGTGATGTCCTCGCTTTCGTCGCCGCCGCCGTCGTGCACTTTCACCAGGCCGCGGGCGCGGGCGAAGCCGATCATCTCGGTGCTCATGCCGGCCGAACTCGGCCCGACCATCAGTAGCTTCACTTCCTGCGCCTGCCAACCGGTTTCTTCCAGCAGTTCGCGGCGGGCAGCGTCTTCCATCGTGTCGTCTTCGCCGAGGTCGCCGACCAGGCCGGCCGGCATCTCGATCGTGCGCTGCTGGATCGGCACGCGGAACTGTTCGACGAACAGCAGCTTGTTCTCTGGCGTGATGGCGATGACGATCACCGCCGAACCGGCGTGGGTACGTTCGGCGTATTCCCAGCTGCCGCGTTGTTTCAGCCGCAGGTAGCGGCCCTCGTAGAGGGTTTCGGTCTCGTCGCTCATGGGGCGATGCTAACGCGTGGCGCGAAATTTCTACAGGCGCGGCTCAGGCCTGGCTGCCGACCGCCGCCAGCAGGCGGCGCCGGGTAATCGGGCCGAAGCGCAATTGTTCGCTCAGGGCTTCCAGCGACTCGCTGTCCGCCGGGCCGCGTTCGGCCGTGCCGAAATCCTCGGGCAGGGGCGCGTCGCAGGCGATCGTCGCGAGCTGGCGCGACAGCAAGGCGATCTCCCGATGTTCGCGCAGGCGTTCGGCATGCTGGCTGCTGCCGCGCATGCGCAGGAACGGCACCTCGGGCAGGCGCTCGAGCAATGCATCCAGCGATCCGAAATGCCCGAGCAGAGTGGCTGCTGTCTTCGGGCCGATGCCCGGCACGCCGGGGATGTTGTCGATCGCATCGCCGGTCAGCCCGAGGTAATCGGCGATCTGGTGCGCATGCACGCCGTATCGCGCTTTCACCCCGTGCGAAGCCCAGCGCTCGTTGCGGCTGAAGTCCCATTGTTCGTCGCCGTCGTCGAGCAACTGGGAAAGATCCTTGTCGGCCGACAGGATCAGCGCGGCATGACCTTGCCGTCGCACGTGCGCGGCGGCCGTACCGATCAGGTCGTCCGCTTCGTAGTGGCCGTCGGCGAGCACGCGCAGGCCGAGCGCGCGGCAGACCTGCTGGCAATACCCGAACTGCTTCTTCAGTTCCGGTGGCGCCGGATCGCGATTGGCCTTGTAGGCGGGGTAGAGCGCATTGCGGAAGTTCGAGTCCAGCGATTCGTCGAAGGCGAAGGCGATGCGCCCGGGCTTGTGCCGTTCGAGCACATCGAGCACGAAGCGTACGAAGCCGTGTACGGCATTCACCGGTTGGCCGTCGACGTCGTGGAATTCGTCTGGCATCGAATGCCAGGCACGGAATACGTACAGGCTGGAATCGACCAGCCAGACCGTCGAAGGCTTGACCGAGGCGCCGGCGCTCACAGCGAAAGGTCGGTGAGCAGGTCGCGCGGATCGGGGCGATCCCGCTCCGGTGCCGTCTCGGCCGGCGTGCCGATATGCACGAAGCCGAGCAGGCGTTCGTTTTCGGCCAGGCCCAGGCGAGCCAGCACCACCGGATCGTAGGCGGCCCAGCCGGTCAGCCATTGCGCGCCGAAGCCCTGGGCCTGCGCCGCCTGCAGCATGGCGAAACACACGGCGCCGCCGGACAGCAGTTGTTCGATCTCCGGCACCTTGTGTCCTGGCGTCAGCTTCGCTATCACCGCCACGACCAACGGCGCGAAGGAGAAGCGCCGCCGGTCCTTCTCGACCGCGGCGTCCGGCGCCTGCGGATCGCGCTCGCGCGAGCGGGTCGCCAGCAGTTCGCCGAGTTGCAGCCGGGTTTCGCCCTGGATGCGCAAAAAGCGCCAGGGGACGAGCTTGCCGTGGTCCGGTACGCGAACCGCCGCGGCGAGCATGGCCGCGAGCTGGCGATCGTCCGGGCCGGGTTCGCCGAGCAGGCGCGAGGGGGTGGAGCGGCGGCGATTGAGCGCCGCCAGGTCGTCATGATTTGCCGTCATCTTTCGATTCTAGGCTGTTTCCCTGTGCGCCGGATAACGAATCCGGTGCCCGCCCGTAGTCGAACGGGCGGCTTGCGTCATAGACTGCGACTTCCCCCCAAGATCGCCCCCGACATGACCGGTTCCCTCACCGTCGCAGAACTGCAGAGTCGCATCCGCGATCGCGGCGCGATGGTGCTGCTGCCGGTGTTCGACGAAGCGGTGAACCTGGCCGACCAATGGCTGGCGGCGCTGGTGGAAAAACACCTCGCCGCCGGCGAGCCCGATTCGGCCAGCCGGCAACGCGACGCCTTGCGGCTTTATCGCGTCGCGGCGCGCAAGGCCTTCAGCGACGAACTGACCAATACCGCCAGTCGCATGCTGCTGTATCGCGGCGTTGACAGCGGTCTCGCGGGCGGCCTGAGCCTGCTCGACGACGAAAGCCTGGACTTGCAGCTGGCGCACGAGCATCTCGCCGAATCCCTCAACCGTCGTCATCGCGCCGGTATTGCCGCGCTCGACCAGCGCATGGCCGCGCTGATGGAATGCCAGCCCTTCGGGGCACGGCTTCCCCTAGGCGCCGTCGCGATCGCCGATGCCGCCCGTTCCGGCATCAAGGCCATGGAAGTCGAATCCGCCGTGCGCTCGATGGTGCTGCGTCGCTTCGAGGAACTGGTGTCGACGCCCTTGTTCGATCTGCACAAGGAACTCAACGACATGCTGGCGCGCGCCGGCATCCTGCCCAACCTGATGGTGATGTCCGATCAGGACGAGCGCCGTCGCGCCCGCGTGCGTTCGGCCCAGGCGCGCGCGCAGAAGGAAGTCGGTGACCAGGACGAGGATGTCGACGATATCGTGGACCCCGGTCCGCCGGCGCCGGTGGCGCCGCGCGATCGCGAGTTGTTCGCGTCGCTGATGACGATGCTGCAGGGCATGCGCGCCAATGCGCCGATGCCGGCGGGGCCGCGACGCGAACTGTCGTCCACCGAAACATTGAACCTGCTGACGAAGATGCAGAAGCAGCCGCCTTCTGGGTTGGCCGACGCCTTGTCCGGCGATGGCGACCTGGCGGCGATACTCAAGCGCGAATTGCTGGGTCGCGCGCAGACGGCCGACCCGACGGGCGACGCGCCGGCCCTGTCTTCGGGCGAGGACACGGCGGTCGATCTCGTCGGCAATCTGTTCGACGTGCTGATGAACGAGCGCACCAATGCCGACGCCGTCGCGCCGGTGCTGGCCAAGATGGTGATGCCGTACGTGAAGGCGACGATGCTCGAACCGCAGCTGTTCGAGCAGCCGTCGCATCCGGCGCGGCGCCTGCTCAACACCGTGACCGAAGCCTGCGAAGACAATGCCGGCGAGAGTTCGCAGGACATGGAGCTGTTGCAGCAGATCGGTTCGGCGATGGATCGCCTGACCGACGAATTCGACATGGATCTCGCCACGTTCGAGCGCATCGAACGCGAGCTTTCCGAAAAGCTCGACGTGCATCGCCGCCGCTTCGGGCTGGCCGAGCGCCGCACGGTCGAAGCGCAAAAGGGACAGGAGCGCCTGGAGAAGGCGCGGCAGCAGGCCGCCGAGGCTTCGGTCGGCGTGTTGGCGGGGCGCGAGTTGCCGCGCGCGATCGGCGATTTCCTCAATGGCCAATGGCAGCATCACCTGACCATGATGGCCCTGCGCCAGGGGCCGGACAGCGAGGGTTTCCACGCCGGCGTCGCGGTCGGACAGCGCTGGATGGACCTGCTGGACATGGCCAGTCTCGGCGAGCCGCCCTCGAACGCGGCGGCCGACGCCTTGCGCCAGGCCACCCAGGCCGTGCTTTCGAGTTCCGGCCTGCAGGACGAAGCGGCCGACCAGATCATGGATGGCTTGATGGCGGCGCTGGCTGCCTGTGCGCAAGGCGAGGCCGAGATGATGCCCGCCGCCGCTCCCGAGCCTGCGGCCCAAGTCGCGGCATCAGCCCCGGCGTCGCCGCAGGCCGCGGCCGATGCCGGTGCGTCGCGGCCCGCGACGGCGGCCGCAGACAGCGCGCCGTCGGTCGCCGGCAGCCGTTCGAAAACCCCCACCCAGGCGGTCAGCCTGTTGGCAGGCGAAGAGCCGCCGACCGAGGCGGAGCTGGCCGAGATGCGCGCCATCCCCTTGAACACCTGGGTGCAGGCGCCGGCACCGAACGGCGAGTTGCAGGTGGTGAAGCTGTCCTGGATCAGCGGAATCTCGGGATTGATGATGTTCGTGACGCGCCGCGGCGCTCGCGCCCTGGTCGCTTCGCCCGAAGAGATGGTGCTGTTCAAGCGTCGCGGCCAGCTGCTGGTTTTCGATCGGGAGGCGCCGGTCGACCAGGCCCTGGTGCAGATGGCCAACCGCTTCCGCAAGCGTGCCGCTCAACCGGCCGGAACGACCGCCGGGTAGGAAACTGCGGGAGTTGCGATTGCGTTCACGGATTCCCAACCGGGGATGCCTTAAGTTAAGGCCGTGAAAACTCTACCCCCCGAGAGTTCGATGAACACCGACCCCTTCTCCGCCCAGGGACGCTGGGCTTACCAGAAAGATCCGCAGCTGTTCGAAGCGCTGCGGCGTGCCAGCATTTCGCATCTGCAGGGCGTGCTCAGCCGCACCCTGGTCAAGGTCGACGACTGGCTGTTCGAACTGGCGCAGAAGGACGGTGCCTCGAGCACCTCGCCCCATCTCGATGCGATGCGCTCGCTGCGACACAGCCGCGCGCCGATCGAGCGCGCGTTCAACGCGCATTTCGAGAAAGGTTTCGATGGCCTGCTGCGCCGCCTGGCGCCGCTGCAGAACGCGCGGGTCGAACTGAGCCTGCTCGACGACTCCCAGCTCGAGGCGCAACTGGCTTCCGAAGTGCTGATCGACGCGGTGGAGCGCGCGCACGGTCCGGCGCTGAAGGCGGTGGACCAGCGTTTCGCCGCGATGGTCGGCGTCAGGCAGCTGGAAGCCGAAGTCAACCCGATCAGCGCCCGCAACTTCGCGCAGGCCATCCAGGCCTCGCAGAGCGACGTCGTGCTGGCCGAGAACGTGCGTGTCGTTTTCTTCAAGCACTTCGAACGCGAACTGACCGAGTCGCTCGGCATCCTGCTGACCGAACTCAACGAGCGTCTGGTCGCCGCCGGCATCCTGCCGGAACTCGGCAATCCGAAGCCGGCCGAACCGCAGTACGCGGCGACGGCAGCGCAGGCCCAGGCGCAGAAGCAGCGCCAGGCACAGGCCCAGCAGGCTGCGCCGCGCCCGCAGGCGTATTCGGAACAGGCGCAGGCCGACGATCGCGCGATGTTCGACGCGCTGTGCGGCTTGCTGCGCAGCTGGCGTCCGCAGCACGAGCCGCTTTCGCGTTCCGCGCCCAGCGGCAACGCCGGTGTTGGCCCGCGCTCGATGGCGCCATCGGAACTGGTTTCGGTGCTCTCGTTGCTGCAGCCCCAGGTGCCGCGCGCCGTGCAGGAAGCCATGGGCCGTCCGGAAGCTTCGCTTTCGATGTTGCTCAAGCAGGAAATGCTCACCAATGCGCACCAGCTCGGCCTGCCGGCCGACCAGGTGCGCATCGGACACGAGGACGAGGATGCCGTCGATCTGGTCGGCATGCTGTTCGACGTGCTGTTCGACGAGCGCGATTTCGAGGCGCAGGCGCGCACGCTGATCTCGCGACTGGTCGTTCCCTACGTGAAGGCCGCGGTGCTCGACCGCCGCCTCTTCCAGTACAAGACCCATCCGGCGCGCCGCTTGTTGAACTCGCTGGCCGAGGCCGTCGAAGGCAACAAGGGCGAAGGCCCGCAGGAACGCGAGCTGCTCGGCAAGGCCGAGGAGACCGTCGATCGCCTGGTGTCCGAGTTCAACGAAGACATCGCGATTTTCGAAACGCTCGAACAGGAGCTGCGTGCCTTCCTCGAACAGCATCGCCGCCGCATCGAGCTGGCCGAACGCCGCGCCACCGAGGCGCAGCGCGGTCAGGAGCGCCTGGAACAGGCGCGCACGCTGGCGGCCAGCGAACTGAGCAAGCGGATCGAGGCGCGCGAAGTGCCGCCCGTGCTCGGCGAATTCCTCGGTCGTGCCTGGACACACCATCTTTCGATGATCGCCTTGCGCGAGGGGCCGGAGTCGGCTTCCTGGAACGCCGCGCTCGGCGTGGCCGACGGCCTCGTCGACCTTTTGCCTGGCGAAGGCAAGGCGGCCCGGCCGCCGGCGCCGGTCGTGAACAATCTGCGCGAACCGCTCGAGCACGTGCTGGCCAGTTCCGGCATCACCGGCGAGGCGGCCTATGAAACCTTGCGCGGCCTGGTCGCGGCGATCGAAAGCGT
>CAYWHO010000115.1:4532-7191 GCA_964458195.1 uncultured Arenimonas sp. | reverse complement strand
CACAGGCTGCGCCCGTCCAGGTTCGGTTCCGGCGCGGTGTTGTAGTCCCAGTTCACACCCTTCTGCCCGACCAACTTGGCCAGGCCGGCGGGCATGTGCACGAAGGGATGCCAGTCGCTGGGGCCCGCTTCGAGCAGCAGCACCTTGACGCCGGGGTCTTCGCTCAACCGGTTGGCGAGCACGCAGCCGGCGGAACCGGCCCCCACGATGATGTAGTCGTACACAGCACTGCCTGAAAGCCGCAACGCAGCGAGGCTAGGCCCGGGCGGCTAGAGCAATTGCTCCAAGCATTGTTCCTGGCGGGCGTTCGGCTAAGCTGCGGCATCGAACCGTGACGGCCCCCGCATGTCGCCAGTCCCCGAGCCGACCGCCAGCATGGATGCGCCCGCGCCACGACCGGCCGCCCGCGCCGTCCTGCTTTCGCAGCTGTACTTCTTCTGCATCCTGGCCGCCTATTACATGATGCGGCCGCTGCGCGACCAGTTCGCCTCGGCGGTCGGTTCGACCAACATGTGGCAATTCTGGGTCGGCGTGTTCTTCGCCGCGCTGGCGGTGACGCCGCTGTTCGGCGCCCTGGTCAAGCGCTACCCGCGCGAGCGTTTCATCCCGTTTTCCTACGGTTTCTTCGTTCTTTGCATCCTCGCCTTCATCCCGCTGTTCGCCGCGCAGGACAGCATCGGGCCGAAATTGCTGGGAACGGCCTTCTACATTTGGCTCAGCGTGTTCAGCCTGTTCGTCGTGTCGGTGTTCTGGAGTTTCATGGCCGACATCTTCGACGCCGTGCAGACCAAGCACTTCTTCCCGCGCATCGCCATCGGCGGATCCATCGCGACCCTGGTCGGCCCTTTCCTCGCCTTCGCCTTGCCCAACGAGTGGATCCTGTTCACGGCGGCTGCCTTGCTGATGGTGTGCATCGGCCTGGTCGGATTGTTGTCGCGGCAGGCGCGGCTCCAGCAGGACTCCCTGGGCCAGCGCGCATTGCGCGACGACGAAGTGATCGGTGGCGACATCCTGGGCGGCCTGCGCCAGGTGTTCGCTTCGCCCCTGATGCGGGTCATGGCCTTGCTGATGCTGCTGGGCGATGCCGTCGGCACGGTCGGTTACGCCCTGGCGGCCGATTGGGTTCGCGAAAACTTCAGCGGAGGCGGTGCGCAGGCCGGCCTTTCCGCAGTCGTGGAGGCGATCCGGGCCCAGGGCGCGACCGGTCCGGGCGACCTGTGGCGCGTCGTTTCGGCGAGCGCGTCCCACAAGGACGCCTGGGCCTTGATCGACCTACTGACGAACAGCGTGATCCTGCTGCTGCAACTGTTCGTCACGCGCGGCCTGCTGCGCCGTTTCGGCGCCGGCGGCGTCATCCTCGCCAGCCAGACGCTCAATGTCGTTGTGCTGGTGGCGACGGCGATCCTCGGCGCGGCCTTCGTCGTGCCGATGCTGATCCTGAGCCGCGCCGGCACCTACGGCATGCAAAAGCCGGCGCTCGACAGCCTGTACGCGCGGGTCGATCGCGAAGCGCGCTACAAGGCCAAGAACTTCATCGAAACCGCCGTCTGGCGCTTCGGCGACATGGTGCTCTCGATCGGCATGGCCCTGCTCACGCCGGTGTTGCTGCCGCTGGGAGCCGTGGTTTCCACTTATGCGTTGATTTCGGCCAGCGCCGCCGCGCTGTCGGCACGACTGGGCTGGCGCGCGGCGCATTCGCCGGAATTGCGGCCGGAGCGCGATACTTCGTCCTGATCCCGTGCCTGGAGGTGCCGCGATGTCGCCCGGAAAACTCTTTTCGCGCTTCGCCAAATGGGCCTCGCGCTCCACCGGGCGGCCGGCCAGCTTCGCCCTGGCCAGCTTCGTGATCATGGCCTGGATCGTCACCGGACCGCTCTTCGGCTATAGCGATACCTGGCAGCTGGTCATCAACACGGCGACCACCATCATCACCTTCCTGATGGTGTTCCTCATCCAGAACACGCAAAACCGCGACACCGAGGCGATCCAGATCAAGCTCGACGAACTGATCCGCGCGATGAACGGCGCGCACGATGCCCTGCTCGACCTGGAAGAGCTCGACGAGCGCACGCTGGATGCCTTTCGCGACAAATACCAGCGGCTCGCGCGCGAAGCCCGGCAACGCCTGGCCGGCGGCGGCACCGACGACGACAGCCCCGAGGTCGATGTGCGGGAACCTTCGTGATCGTTCGGCGTCGAAGCGCCATGCAGCCCATCGCCATCATCCGCCGGGTCTTGGTCGCGCTGTCGCTCGCCCTGTGCCTGTCGGGCAGCGCGGCGGCGCAGTCCGACCCGGTCGCCGCCCGCGAGGTCGACGCCCTGATCGCCGATGTCGCGGCGCTCAGGAGCGCCGTCTTCATCCGTAACGGTTCCGAATACGATGCCGCCAAGGCCGCCGAGCACCTGCGCCTGAAACGATCGCGCGCCGGGAACAAGCTCAAGACTGCCGAGGATTTCATCCGCTACTGCGCCACGGCCTCGTCGATGAGCGGGAAGAAGTACCGCTTGCGCTTCGCCGACGGGCGCGAGACCGACGTCGACGCCTACCTCAATGCGCGCCTGCAGGCGCTGCGCCATCCGCGCGCAGCGAAGGGTTGATCGCCTCGGGCCTGTATTTCCCGGCGTGGGCTCGGTAGGCTTGCCGGATTCTCCGTCGTCC
>CAYWHO010000115.1:0-4432 GCA_964458195.1 uncultured Arenimonas sp. | reverse complement strand
CGGGCCTGTATTTCCCGGCGTGGGCTCGGTAGGCTTGCCGGATTCTCCGTCGTCCCGGAATCGATCATGTTTTTTCCCCGCCTGCCTCTCGCCGCCCTTTGCGCCAGCGCGTTGTTGCTCGGTGCCTGCCGTTCCGCGCCCGAAACCCGCGAGGCACCGGCGGCCGCGGCCGACGTGGTGGGCGAGGCGACGAAGTCGCCGTACCCGGCCAGTTATGCCGGCGAACTTCCGTGTCGCGATTGCGATCGCATCGAGGCGCGCCTGAACCTGTTCGGCGATGGCGTTTACTACCTGCAGGAGACGCATCGCGGTGGCGCCTCGGACGGCATGGTCAGCGACGACATCGGGCGCTGGAGCCGAAGCGGCGAAACGACGCTGCGGCTCGACGGCGGGCGCGGAGCGCCCCTGCTGTTCGACGAGGATCCGAGCGGCGCGTTGTTGTCCGCCGAAGGCGGGGTCGCCGGCCGCTTCGAACGCGATGCCGCGCTGCGCGTGCTGGAACCGCGGATTCATCTGCGCGGGATGTTCACGCAGTTGGGCGATGCGGCGCGATTCCACGACTGCCTGACAGCGCGCGACATCGAGGTCTCCAGGGAGGCGGACTTCGCTTCGCTCGAGCGCGCCTATGCCGCCTACGACAAGCCGTCGCCGGGGCAGGCGGTGTTCGCGACGGTGGACGGTCGCATCGCGCAGCGTCCGAAGACGGACAGCCCCGAGTTGCAGTCGGCCCTGGTGATCGAGCGTTTCCGCAAACTGTGGCCGGGCGAAACCTGCAACGCGCGTTACGTAGACGCCGACCTGTTCGGTACGACCTGGAAGCTGGCGCAGATCGACGGTCGCCTCGCGATTGCGGCGCCCGAAGGCAATCCCGCCACCTTGACGCTGGACGAGGGCGCGCAGCGCGCGTCCGGTTCGACCGGCTGCAATCGCTACACCAGCGGCTTCGTGCTGGAAGAAGGGCAGGTGCGTTTCAGTCCGGCGGCGATGACGCGCATGGCCTGCCCGGCAGCGGCGATGCAGCAGGAGACCGCCTTCGCGGCCATGCTCGGCAAGGCGGCGCGGTTGAAGGTGTCGGGCCAGCAGCTCGAAGTGCTGGACGAGGCCGGTGCCGTCATCGCCCGCTTCGATGTGATGCCGCTACCGGTGGAATGAGCTTCAGCGCTTCGGCGCCGGGCTCAGCCACATGCGGATTTCGGCGTTGAATACGCGTTCGCCGCTCGCATCGACGACATCGACGTTGACCGGCAGGTCGTAACCGGCGTCGCTGGCGACCAGCGGGATGTTCGGCGTGGCGATGCCGCGCAGGCGGCCTTTCGCTTTCTTCAGGTAGGACACCGTCATGCCCTTGGGGATCCAGCGCATGCCCTTGGGCAGGCTGGCGTCGGTCATCACGCCGGCGGTGAGTTCGGCGAGATTGCACAGGGCGATCGCGTGCACGGTGCCGATGTGGTTGTGCAGCCGGCGGCGATCGTCGATGGTCGCTTCGCAGCGGCCGTTCTCGAGCAGGGTGAAGCGCGGCGAAATCGTCCCGAAGTAGGGCGCCTTGAAACAGACCGCGCGACTGAAGAACCACTGGCCGAGCGGCCAGCGTTCGAATTTCCGGTAGAGCGCGAGCAGCGGCGTGACGTGGTCGCTCATGGCCTGGAGGTTTTCCTGGAATCGTGGGGGCCGGCTCGCCGGCGACGCGGAAGGCGATCGCCGGCGGGCGCGTTGGCGCGGACCGCGATCAGGCCGCGCGTTCGCGCTGGCGTTCCTGCGCGCGATGCAGGGACGCCGCTTCGAGTTCGGACGAATCGAAATCGTCCACCGTGATCGCGTCCCAGGTCAGTTCGCGCAGCTCTTCCAGCTGCACGCGCTCCTCTGCCGTGATCCAGCCTTCGCGCACGCCTTCGCTCAATTGCTCGGGGAAGGTCAGCGCTTCGATGTCGCTGTTCTTCAGCGCCTTGAGGAACTTGCGCTCCACCGGTTCGGCCAGGATCACCTTGGCCAGGGCGGCATTGATGCGGCCGGCCGGGTTGTTCGCGCAGGGCGTCAGGAAAACGCCGTCGCCGAGGCGATCGCGCGCATCGGACGGGGACATCAGCAGGGCGGCGGCGCGATGGCCGAGGCGGTCGCTCGGTTCCTGCGCACGACGGCCCCAGGGGAAGACCAGCATCCAGAGCAGCCAGGCGGCCGGACGAATCGGGAAATTGCGCAGCGCGCCCGACATCGCCAGCTCGATCTTGTGGCAGCTTTCGTGGAAGGCGAAGGCGAGCAAGGGCTGTTCGGTCGCCGGACGGCCTTCTTCCTCGTAGCGCTTCAGCATGGCGCTGGCGATGTAGAGCTGGCTCAGCACGTCGCCGAGGCGGGCCGACAGGCGTTCCTTGAACTTGAGCTTGCCGCCCAGCAGCAGCATCGATGTGTCGGCGAGCAAGGCCAGGTTGGCCGAATAACGGTTGAGCTTGCGGAAATAGCGGCGGGTGTAATCGTCGCCCGGTGCGCCGCCGATCTTGGCGAAGGTGAGGCCGAACCACCAGCTGCGCACCGCATTCGAGATCGCGAAACCGATATGGCCGAACAGGTTGGCGTCGAATTCGCGCAGGCGCACCGCCGCATCGGGATGCTGCGCCGCCTGCATCTCCTTCAGCACCCACGGATGGCAGCGGATCGCGCCCTGGCCGAAGATCATCAGCGAGCGCGTCATGATGTTGGCGCCTTCGACCGTGATCGAGATCGGCGCGGCCTGCCAGCCACGGCCGAGGTAATTCTTCGGGCCGAGGATGACGCCCTTGCCGCCGTGGATGTCCATCGCGTCGCGCGCGACTTCGCGCGCCATCTCGGTGCAATGGTATTTCGCGATCGCCGACGGCACCGCGGGTTTTTCGCCGCGATCGACGGCGGCGGCGGTCGCCTGCGACAGCGCGCTGGCGGCGTAGGCATTGCCGGCGATGCGCGCGAGCGCTTCCTCGACGCCTTCGAAACGGCCGATGGACAGGCCGAACTGCTTGCGGATGCGCGAGTACGCGCCGGTCACGACGGCCGCGAGTTTCGACGCGCCGCTCGAGGTCGAGGGCAGGGTGATGGCGCGGCCGACCGACAGGCACTCGACCAGCATGCGCCAGCCGTGGCCGATGTAGTCTTCGCCGCCGATCAGTTGCGACAGCGGCAGGAAGACGTCCTTGCCGTAGATCGGACCGTTCTGGAACACGCAGTTCAGCGGGAAATGGCGCCGACCGATGTCCATGCCTGGCGTGCCGCGCGGACTGAGCGCCAGCGTGATGCCGCGGTCCTTCTCGTCGCCGAGCAGGCCTTCCGGATCGTAGAGACGGAACGCGAGCCCGATGATCGTCGCCACCGGCGCCAGCGTGATGTAGCGCTTCTCGAAGTTCAGGCGCACGCCGAGCACCTGCGCGCCGTTCCATTCGCCCTTGCAGACGATGCCGAAATCGGGAATCGAGGTCGCATCGGAACCCGCGGTCGGGCCGGTCAGGCCGAAGCAGGGAACCTCACGGCCGTCGGCGAGGCGCGGAAGATAGAAATCCTTCTGCTCCTGCGTACCGTAATGCAGAAGCAGCTCGCCTGGGCCGAGCGAATTCGGCACGCCGACGGTCGAGCTCAACGTCGCCGACACCGAGGCGAGCTTCTGGATCACGCGATGGTGGGCGAAGGCGGAAAAACCCAGGCCGCCGTACTGCTTCGGGATGATCATGCCGAAGAACTTGTTGCGCTTGACGTAATCCCAGACCTCGGGCGCGAGATCGGCGCGCACGTGCGTCGTCTCCCAGTCGTTGGTCATGCGGCAGACTTCTTCCACCGGGCCGTCGAGGAAGGCGCGCTCTTCGGCGGTCAGTTCGGGCTTGGGCTGGTCGAGCAGGGTCTTCCACACCGGGCGGCCGGAGAACAGCTCGCCTTCGAAACCGACCGTGCCGGCTTCCAGCGCGACTTTTTCCGTGTCGGAGAGCGGCGGCAGGATCTTGGTGTAGAAGCGCAGCGCATGACGCGTGATGAGCGCCTGCCGGATCGGCGTAATCAGCAGGGGCAGAACGAACAGCGCCAGCAGCGCGCCCGCCGTCACCGTCGCGGCGAAACTGGCGCCGGCCAACCCGCAGACCACCAGCGTGCTGGCGGCGATCGCGGCGAACACGGCCAGCGACCATCGGTGGTAGGCCGCGATGCCGGCGACGACCAGCAATACGAGGAAAGGAACGAGGATGCTCATGCGCTTGCTCCGGAAACGGCGGCACCGTCGGTGCCGGTGCTGATGTCTGTGTGAAGGGGGGCGGCGCGGGTGTCGGCCGCATGGGGATAGTGTGCGCCCAAAAAGCGCAGCAGGGCATCGCTGAAGGCGTCGTTGTCGTCGCCGGCGACCATGTGCGTCGCATCGGGCAGGCGCTCGTGCTGCGCATGCGGCAGCAGCGATTGGAAATGCGCGATCGTGCGCTCGGAAACGATG
>CAYWHO010000114.1:0-7192 GCA_964458195.1 uncultured Arenimonas sp. | reverse complement strand
GTCAGGTCGCCCGCAGAGCGGGCTCCTACATCGCTCCCGCTCCACGCCGACGTAGGCTGGGCTGACAAGCCCAGCGTCGCGCAATGCGGTTCTCCCTCTCCCCGCGTGCGGGGAGAGGGCTGGGGTGAGGGGCAACACCGGGCCAGAACCGATATCGGTCGCGACTTGCGTCGCTCCTACAAGCACGTAGGCTGGGCTGACAAGCCCAGCATCACGCGACATCGCCCGCAGAGCGGGCTCCTACAAGCCAGCCTGCGCCGTTTCCAGTTCGCTTACCGTCAGATAGCCGTCGTGGTCGCGATCCATGCGTTCGAATTCGACCTGGGTCGATTTCGAATGTTCTTCCTGGCTGAGTTTGTTGTCGCCATCGCTGTCGACTTTCGACAGCTCGGTCTGCGAAGGCGTACGCCCTTCCCCGTGCAGCTCGCTGCGCACGACATCCATTTCCTCGACGGTGACGTAGCCGTCGCGATCGGTATCCATGCGATCGAACATGCGGTGCACCCGCGACAGGTGTTCGTCGCGGGAAATGCGGCCGTCGCCATCGGCATCGAGCATCTGCAGCAACTGCTCGATCTGCGAGAGCTGGGGCGTCTGCGAAGACGGTGCGATCTCCTGTCCGCTGCCCGCCGATGCGGCCGGCGGCGTCGATTCGGAAGCCGCCGGTGGGGCGGCGGCCTCGTCCTGCTTTTCGGCGCCGCCGCAGGCGGTCAATGCGACGACGCAAGCCAGAACCGGCAGGCTGAAACGGAACGAAACGGAACGCTGCGACATGGCGCTACTCCTGGAAGGAATCGGGAACAGGAACTTCGGCGTCGAAGGGGGACTGCGCGACCTTGGCCTTGATGCCCAGCCGGGTCTCGAACAATACGCGCAAGGCCTCCGCCTGCCAGGCCGGCAGGTAGGGGTCGAGATGCAGGCTACGGATGCGATCGACCTTCAGACCGCCCAGCACCTGCACCGGCGGCGGATCGCTGCGGCGGGGCGAGATCAGGCAGATGCGCAGCTCGTTCTCGTAGGCGAAGCCCGAACGTTTCATCGCCAGCGCCTGCACGGCCGCTTCGGCACCGGCTTTCGGCGGTTCGCGCAGTAGCCGGTTCACCTCGCGCAGCATCGGTCGCTCGTCCATGTAGCGCACGCGCGCGATGTGGATTTTCGAACGGGCCGGCAACACGGCCTTGTCCAGCATGACGACCAGGTCCTGCAAGGCGATGCCGATGCGCACGACGCCGACCGCGCCGGCGTACATGCGCCACAACGCGTTCGAACCGAACTCCAGGCTCAGGCATTTGAGGTAGGCCGACACGTTCGCGAACGGTCCGGCGCCATCGAACAGGCTGCGACTGACGTGATGCTCGTACTTGTCCGGCCACAACCGCGGATGCGCCAGGGTCCAGGCGCGGTCGCCGAACAGCTGCAGGGCTTCGGGCAAGGAGCAATAGCGATACACCTGGAAGCGTGCGAGGTCGTCGGCCGCCGTGTCGATCAGCACGTTCTCGCCGCAACGCTTCCATTGCAGCGCCGGCAGGGCTTTGGCGATCAGCGGTCGGCGGTCGTCCTGCATCGGGTCTGTGCTCTGCGTCACGGCGCTTGAGGATGGCCGCTCGCGGCAAGCGCCGCAAGGGCTCGGCCGCAGCCCGCGGGTGCTAGCATTTCCGCAGCCCGTCCTGGCCTCCGACCATGCCGCTTCTGTTCACCATCGAGCCGCAGACCGTCTTCCTGGTCGCGACCCTGATGATCCTGCTCAACGGCGGCGTCCTGGGCCTCATGCACCGCACGCTGGCGCCGGACGTGCAACCCAGCGCGTTCAGTTGGCGCGTGGCGACCTTGCTGCAGGCCTGCGGCTGCATCCTGCAGGCCGTCCAGGCGCAGCTGCCGCCCGGTTTCGTGTTGCCGCTGGCGAATGCCTGCATCCTGTTCGGCATGACCGGCTATCTGCGCGCGCTGCGGCAGTTCTACGGCCTGCCGGATCGCTGGTCGATCCTGTGGCCGGCCGCGATCGGCACGCTTGGCGTGTTCTGGTTCGCCGCCGTGCAGCCGAACCTCGGCATTCGCATCGTGTTCGCTTCGCTGGCGCTGGCTTTCGTCATGTTCGCCTGCGTCTATACCCTGCAGCGCTACGGCGAACGCCAGCCGATGACGAGCCAGCGCGTGCAGGCGCTCATCTTCCTGGTCATCGCCCTGCTGATGGTCGTGCGCGGCGTGCAGACCCTGTTCATTCCGCCGTCGGAAGCGAGCCTGCTGCAAACCGGCAACAGCGTGCGCGCACTGTCGCTGGTGATCATGACCACCTTGCCGGTGATCGGCACGACGGCCTTCCTGCTCATGTGTTCGGAACGCATCCGCCGGCAATGGCAGCAGGCGGCGTCCACCGACTATCTGACCGGACTGGCGAACCGACGGACCGTCGCCCAGGCCGGCACGCAGGCCTTCGCGCTGGCGCGGCGCGAAGGCGGACGGCTGTCGCTGGCGGTGCTGGACGTCGATCACTTCAAGCGCATCAACGACCAGCATGGACACGATGCCGGCGATCTCGCGCTCAAGTATCTGGCGGAGAAACTGCTCGCGGCTTGCGAGGAAAACGACCTGACCGGGCGCCTCGGCGGCGAGGAGTTCATCCTGCTCTGGCAGGGAGCGGATGCGACGCGCGCCCTGCGCTCGGCCGAGCGCCTGCAAGACGCGCTGCGCGCGCAACCGCTGCGCATCGGCGACGCGCCGATCGCCTTGACGGTATCGATAGGCATCGCCGTGCTCGACGACAGCCAGGCCGATTTCGACGAATTGTTGCGCCAGGCCGATCGCGCGCTTTACGCCGCCAAGGCCGAGGGGCGCGATCGGGTGACGATGGCCTCGGCGATCGCGACCTGAATCGATCGGGCGCGCCTCCTGCGCCCGCGATCGGCTGGTTGTCGCCCGCCTGCGCCGGGCCTGCGCCAGCGCCTGGACCGGCTGCTTGCCGCGCATGCATCCCTTCGGCCCCGCTTCGCATCACAGCGGATGGGCACCCCTGCCATCAGTCATAGACAAAAAGGTCTAGACAAACTGATCTAGATGCCCTAGCCTGCATTCCACGACTGGAAAACCCGCGCCATGGCCAAGACCCCCGCTCCGCCGAAACCCACCGCCGCCGAACTCGACCTGCTGCGCGCGCTCTGGCCGCTCGGTCCGTCCACGGTGAAGCAGGTGCACGAGGTGTTGCTGAAGGAGCGGCCCGAAACCACCTATGCCAACGTGCTCCGCCTGATGCAGGTCATGCACGGCAAGGGCTTGCTGATTCGCGACGAAAGCCAGCGTTCGCACGTCTATGCCCCGGCGCAGGCGCAGGACTCGCTGCGCACCAGCCTGCTGAAGGACCTGATCCAGAAAGCCTTCGCCGGCTCCGGCAAGGAACTGGTGATGGCCGCGCTGCGCGGCGGCCACGTCACGCGCAAGGAACGCGAGGAAATCCAGAAGCTGCTCAGCGGAGACAAGCCATGAGCCTCGATCCGAACGCGCTGGTTTCCACCCTGGGCTGGGCCCTGCTGCATTTCGTCTGGCAGGGTGCGTTGATCGGTCTCGCCGCCGCCATCGCGCTCGCCGCGCTGCGCAATGCGCGGCCGCAGACGCGTTATGCCGTCGCCTGCATCGCACTGATGCTCTGCCTCGCGATGCCGTCGCTGCAGGTATGGCGCGGACTGCAGCAACACGCCCAGCCGGCGGCGATTCCCGCGGCCATCGCGGACAACGCGGCGGCCGTGCAGTTCCATACCGTGCAGTTCGAGACACTGCGTCCCGCGCTGCAGGACCGCCTGCCCTGGATCGTGGTCGCCTGGTCGCTCGGCGCCGGCCTGCTGACCTTGCGCATGCTGATCGGCCTGGCCTGGATCGGACGCATCAGCCGCAATCCCGGCCCCACGGTGGACCGGCACTGGCAACTGCGGTTCGATCGCCTGGTCGAACGCTTCGGCCTGTGGCGCGCGGTGAGCCTGCGCCTGTGCGAGCGCATCGAAAGCCCGATCACCGCCGGTTGGCTGCGACCGGTCGTCATCGTGCCGAGCGCGTTGATGGCGCGGTTGTCGCCCGAACTGCTCGAAGCATTGATCGCGCACGAACTGGCGCATATCCGCCGACACGATTATCTCGTCAATCTGATGCAAAGCGCGGTCGAAGCGCTGCTGTTCTATCACCCGGTGGTCTGGTGGCTGTCGCGGCGCATCCGCGACGAGCGCGAACAGGTCGCCGACGATCTCGCGGCCCGAGCCCTCGGCGAACCTAGGCGCCTGGCTCTGGCCCTCCAGGAACTGGATCGTTTCCAGTTCTCCCATTCATCCCTTGCCCCCGCGGCACATGGAGGAAATCTCATGACACGCATACAGCGTTTGATCCGTCCGTCTTCGCACGCCTTCAGCTGGAAAACCATCCTGCCCGTGCTCGGCCTCGCGGCCGTCTGCCTCACCGTTTATGCACAGAACCGACCCGCGCCGGTGGCGGCTGTCGCACCGGTTGCTGCGGTTTCGCCCGTCGCCAGCGTGGCGCCTGTCGCTGCCGTTTCGTCCGTCGATGCCGTGCCTGCGGTCGCCCCGGCGCCGGCCGTCGGCGCCATCGGTTCGGTGCTCGGCGCGTCGGCCGATGAAGCGGACGAAGACGATGCCGAATACAAGGCGAAGCAATCCTATGCCCTCGTGCGCGACGGCCACGAAAGCATCACCGTTTCCAGCGATCGCAGCGATCGCGTCGATGTCGAACACGCGATGCGCCTGGTCGACGGCGATTTCATCTGGTTCCGCCAGGATGGCCGCGCCTATGTCATCCAGGAACCGACCCTGATCGCGCAAGCCGTCGCGGCCTGGGCACCGGCCGAAGAACTCGGCGAAAAGATGGAAGCGATCAGCAAGGAAATGGAGCCGCATAGCCGGAAGATGGAAGCGCTGGGCAAGCAGATGGAAGCGATCAGCGATCGCGGCCAGCCCCAGAGCCGCGAGATGGAACGCCTGGGTCGCGAAATGGAAGCGCTCGGACGCCAGCAGGAAGCCCTCGGTCGCAAACTCGAGCCGCTGGCCGAGGATATGAGTCGCGTCGGCAGCGCCGTCGAGCGCGAAACGATCGCCAGGAAGATGGAAGTCCTGCACGAGCAGATGGACCAGCTGCATCGGAAGATGGAGCCGCTGAGCCAGGCGATGGAAAAGCAGAGCCGCGAGCTCGAAGCCGCGCACGCGCCGATGGAAGCGCTCGGCCGCGAGATGGAAGAAGCCAGCAAGCCGATGAGCGAAATCGGGCGTCGCCTCGGCGAGCTCGGCAAGCAGCAGGAAAAACTCAGCCACGCCGCCGACAACCGGGTTCGGGGCCTGATCGAACAGGCGCTCAGCGACGGCAAGGCCAAAGCGGTAGAAAGCGCACGCTGACCGCTCGCAGGCTTGGGCTTCGCAAGGGCGGCTTCGGCCGCCCTTTGTTTTGCCGTCGATGCCCGCATTGCTGAACGCATGAACGGCGTTCGCACGGAAGAATTAGCCTTCGGTTAGATCGGCATTAGTTTTTTGTTCGTTGCTTTTGCCATAAGTGAGCGTTCACGAACGGGCTGACAAGGTGGCGCCGCGACTGGAGTCGCATTCTTCCTCACCCCCCACAGGACGATCACCATGAAAAACTCCAACACCCTGCTCATGAGCTGCGTGCTCGCCAGCCTGTTTTCCGCCTCCGCCTTCGCCCAGGACACGAAGGAAGCGGCCGAAGTCGCCGAAGCCAAGCCGGCCCCCGCCGCGCTGAGCTGGGCCGAGATGGACAAGGATGGCAACGGCAGCCTGAGCAAGGACGAAGCCGCGGCGAACAAGAGCCTCGCCGACATCTTCGACCAGGCCGATGGCGACACCGACGGCCAGCTCAGCGGCGACGAGTATCGCAACTACCTCGCCGCAAACCCGAACGTGCCGACCAGCAAGAAATAAGCCCCTGGTGAGGCAGTCACGGCGGTTCGCGGCGCCCCTCCCCCCTCATGGACGCCGCGGATCGTCGTCACTGGTTCGCCCGCGCCGTCGCCGAAAGGCGGCGGCGTTTTCTTTGACGCGGGTGGTCTCGACTCGCTGAGCGGTTCCGGGTGGAAGCTCAGCGTGGCGGGCTGCATGGGGCATGCCGGACATCGCCCGCTGCGATCGTCGTCCATGTCGATTCCTGGGTCGCGACAACGCGACCGCTCGGGTCCGGGATCCACTCCTGGCGCACTCGATAGGCAATCCGCTTCTTATCGATCACGAAGAAATAGCTGGGCCCCTCTTCCAGGTTCCCGCGTTCGTCCGCGATGATGCTCGTCTCCAGCATTAAACCGAGGCTATCCATGCCCCAGTCCGGAACGAATTCCTCCGACCGGCTCAGCGCCAGGCCTTGCATGAACTGCATCTCTTCCAGATTCGGCAAGGAAATCCCCTCGATGGCGCTGGAGGGAAGCCAGTTGCCGACGCCGCCCGCTTCGATGCACAAGGCAACCAGCTGGTTGTCCTTCGTCGAGGCGTACATCGCCCCATGCACGGAACGTTTCCAGATATCGGTGGCCCTATAGGAAATCGGTGCAGTCGCATTCGCGCTCCACGCCAAGGCGACGCCGGCCAAGACAAGCATGCGGGCTTGGCGATGCAGGAAACGATTCACGCTGCGCCTCGCAAGAAACCCGGATTCACGTATCGGCGCGTCCGCTGATCAAAACCGCAATGCAACTCGAGCCTCATTTGCGTTTCCACTGGTCGAAGGCACCCACGAGCGCGATCAGACTAAGGATCGGGAACAAGAGCCCGCAACCCAGACTGATGGGCAAGATCGTCGCGCCGAAATCGGTGGAGGGCGGATGACCCGAGGCGCTTGCCACGAATACAAGCAGGCTGCCCAAGGCTAGAACAAACAAGACGACCGAAATCAGAAAGAGAGGGGCGCGCCTGGACACTAGATTGTCCTCGTTGAACCGATTCTTCTCACTTCGCTCAAAACCGCAGCGACAAACAGCTCAGACCACCATCCATCTTCGCGTATTCGCTCATGTCGAGCGCGACGCAGTCGTAACCCAGGGCTTCGAGTTGCGCCTGCAGTTTCGGGTAGCCGCGGGCGATCAGCACATGGTCGTTCACGCGGATGGCGTTGGCCGCGTACATCTCGTCCGGTTCGACCACGACCTGTTCGATGCCGGCGAAGGCCGGATGGTCGGCCAGTTCCTCGATCACCAGCAGGCGAT
>CAYWHO010000113.1:0-7231 GCA_964458195.1 uncultured Arenimonas sp. | reverse complement strand
CTACTTCAACGTGCGCTCGAACAACTGGTAGATGCGGCGGTATTCGTCGTACCAGGATTCCGGATGCACGAAGCTGTGGCGTTCGAGCGGATACGGCGCCAGCTCCCAGTGGTCCTTCTTCAGTTCGATCAGGCGCTGCGCCAGGCGCACCGAATCCTGGAAGAAGACGTTGTCGTCGATCATGCCGTGGCAGATCAGCAGATGGCCGCGCAGTTCCTGCGCGTATTCGATCGGCGAGGACTTGCGGTAGGCCTCGGGGTCGAGTTCGGGCGTGTTGAGGATGTTCGAGGTGTATTCGTGGTTGTAGCTGGTCCAGTCGGTGACCGGGCGCAAGGCGGCGCCGGCGATGAAGGTTTCCGGCGCGCGGAACAGGCCCATGAAAGCCATGAAGCCGCCGTAGCTGCCGCCGTAGATGCCGACCTTCGCCGCGTCGCCCTGCTGCTTGTCCACCATCCACTTCACGCCGTCGAGATAGTCCTCGAGCTCGGGATGGCCCATCTGCCGGTAGATCGCCGTGCGCCAGGCGCGGCCGTAGCCTTCCGAAGCGCGGTAGTCCATGTCGAGCACGACATAGCCCTGCTGCACCAGCAGGTTGTGGAACATCTGCTCGCGGTAGTAGTTCGGGTAACGCGAGGAGACGTTCTGCAGGTAGCCGGCGCCGTGCACGAACATCACGACCGGATATTTCTTGCCGGCCTCGAGCTGCGCCGGGCGATAGAGCTTGGCCCAGACCACGCCGGCGCCGTGCGTGGACGGCACCTGCACGTATTGCGGCTGGATCCAGGTGCGCGCCTTGAACTCGGCCGTGCGCGTGTCGGTGAGACGCACGGCGTCGCCGCCCGCGGTCGGCACCACCGCGACCTGCGGCGGCATGTAGCTCGACGAATAGCGCACGAGCAACTTGTTGCCGTCGGGCGACAGGCTGAAATCCTCGACGCCGTCGAGCGCGGTGAGCTCGCGCGTGGCACCGCCGTTGCGCGCCACCGAACACACTTCGTAGTCGCCCGGCCACTTCTGGTTGCAGACGAAATAGGCGGTGGCGCCGTCGGCCGACCATTGCACCGAGGACGCTTCCCACGAACCCGAGGTCAGCGCATTGGCCTTGCCGTTGGCCAGCGTGTACAGATGCGAGTAGCCGCTTTCCTCGGACAGATACCACAGCGTGCGGTTGTCGGGCAGCCAGCCGAAATCGTTGAAATTCCAGTTGATCCAGGCCGGATCGGTCAGGCGATGCAGCGAACGCAGCTTGCCGCCGGCGAAATCGACGCCGGCGATCCAGCGGTCCTTGTTGTCGATGGCGCGGATCTGCACGGCGAGCTGGTTGCCGTCGGCGCTCCAGCGGATCGTCGCGGCGCCGGCGTTGTCGCCTTCGTTGACCACGCGCACGGCGCGGTTGCCCTTGAGCGCATCGAGCTTCTGCGCCGCGCGCATGGCCGCCATCGGATCGGTGGCGATGCCGGGCAGGCTGTCGTAGGCGAGTTCGCGCTGGCTGCCGTCGGACAGGTCGATCAGCTTCATGCGTTGCGCGACCGGCCAGTTGCGGCCGACGCGCGTGCGCACGTCTTCCATTTCCTCGTAACCCGATTCGGTGACGTATTTCGGCATCTTGCCGGCGCGGCCGGTGTCGGCGTCCTTCTCCGACAGCACCAGCAGCAGCCAGCGGCCGTTCGGCGACAACGAACTGGCGTCGATCTGCACGCCGGCGCCGATGTAGATCGGCGCGACCGCGCGGGTCGGGTCGCTTTCGCGCAGCGCCTTGCCGCGGGCGCGCTGCGCTTCGCGGTCGTCCTTCAGGCGCTGCAGGGTGCTGCTCAGGCGCAACTGCTGTTCGCGCAGGAGATCCTTGCCGGGAGCGGCGGCGGGATCCTTCTCCGCGCGCGGCAAGGCCAGCGGCACGACCAGGCGTTCGGACGGATGCCAGCGATACCAGTTGCTGTCGATGCGGAACTGCACGCTGCGCCCGTCGGAGGCGTACTGCGCATCGGCTTCGCTTTCGGCGCTGCGGGTGATCTGCGTCAGCGCGCCGTTGCCGAGATCGCGTTCGAAGACGTCGCCGTTGCGCACGAACAGCGCGCGGCGCCGGTCCGGGCTGATCTGCAGGCCCGCGACGTCCGTGCCGGCGAGCTCGTTCTCCTTCACGATGCTGGCGGCACCGCCGTCGATCGGTTGCACGTAGGTGTCGCTGATCGGCGAGCCATTGCGTTTGAGCGGGTAGTGCACGCGGCGGCTGTCCCAGGCCCACCAGGCCGAGTTCACCGGCGGCCCGATCCAGTCCGGATGCGCCATGCTCTGGTCGAGCGTGATCGGCGTGGGCGCGGCGGTTTGCGCCAGCGCGGGCGCGGCGGCGAGCAGCGCGAGGACGATGGGACTCAGGCGCATGGGCAAGGGACTCCGGAGCAAAACGCAAGGGTAACAAACCGCCGGCGCCGGTCTGCCCCCGGAAGTCATGCTGAACGCGGGAATGCTTTCGCCTGCGGCGGTTTGCCGCCACAATTCGCCATCCCCCGCGCGGCCGCGACATGCTCGCCTACGTCTACAAATCCCTGCGCAAGCCCGATACCTACCTGTACCTGCGCGAGAAGGACGCTTTCGCCCTCGTGCCCGACGCGATCCGCTCCCCGCTGGGCCAGCTGGTGTTCGTGCTGCAGGTGGATCTGCAGGAGGGCCGCCGGCTGGCGCGCGAGGACAGTGCGGTGGTGCGCAAGAACCTGGTGGCGCTCGGCTTTCATCTGCAGCGCCCCGAAACCGTGCTCGACCCGCTGGTGAGCGGAGGCGTCGGCGATGGCTGAGCCCCGGCGCGGCCCCTGGCCCTGGGTCGCTCTGGCACTGGGTCTTGCCTTCGCTTCCAGCGCCATCGGGTGGCTGTCGCCCTGGGCCCTGATCGCCCTGGCGGCGGCGCAACCCCTGATCGTGCTCGGCTGGAGCGGCGTGCGCGGCACGCGCCCGCCGGCGTCGTTGCGCGAATGGACGACCGAAGCATTTTCGCTGTTTTCCCTCTGGGGCCTGGCCTTCCTTTTCACGGCCCTGGTCGTGGCCTGGCCGTTGGAATCCCTGCGCGAAAGCGGCAGCCTGCCTTCGGCCCTGGGCCTGAGCCTGTGCGTCGGTTTCGTCCTGCTGGGCCTGTGGCGACTCTGGCCGGCGTTCGCGCTGGCGGCGACGCAACGCCATACCTTCCCGGCGCTGATGGCCGCGGCCAGTCGCGAAGGAGGGCGCGAATCCCTGCGCGGACTCGGCGTAGCCCTGATGATCTTCGCCGTGCTCGCCGCCGGCCTGGTGCTGTGCTGGTCGGGGCCGCTGCTGCCCCGGATGCAGTTACCGCTGGCGCTGGGCTTCCCGGTGCTGAGCCTGCTCGTGCATGCGGCATTGCATGCCATGGCGGCGCCTGTCGGTGCAGCGGCGGCCGCGATGCCGGCGACGACGCAAGCGCAGCCGACCTCGGACGTGCTGCCCGAGACCCTGGCCAGCGTACCGGCCGAAGACCGGCTGTTCGCCGCCTTGCGGGCCGGCAAGATCGAAGCGGCGCTGGGCGCCTTGCGCGAAGGCGCGAACCCGAATGCGCAGCCCGACCCGGGCGATCGCGACCAGCGCACGCTGCCGATGCTGGCGGTCTTGCATGGCGATCTGCGGCTGCTGCGCGAGCTGATCGCGCGCGGCATCGACTTGAACCTGAAACATGGCGGCCTGACGCCGCTGCTCGCGGCCACCCGCGACAGCTGGCATGGGCGGCCGGAAGCCGTGATGACCCTGCTGGCGAACGGCGCCGATCCGCGCACGGCCGATGGCGAAGGCAATACGCCCTTGCACCATGCCGCGCGCAGCACCGATGCGGCCGTCGCGGCCCTGTTGCTCGACGCCGGCGCACAGATCGATGCGCTCAACAACGAGGGTTACAGTCCGCTGGGCCTGGCCTGCGAGGCGGCGAACTGGCGCCTCGCGCGTTTCCTGATCGAACACGGCGCGAAACCCGAGCCGGCTGAAGGCCAGCCCGCCTTGCTCGCCGCCGCTTCGGGCGAAGACGATCCGGTCGGCGTGCAATTGCTGCTGCGGCACAAGGCGCGC
This sequence comes from uncultured Arenimonas sp., assembly GCA_964458195.1. Taxonomy (GTDB): domain Bacteria; phylum Pseudomonadota; class Gammaproteobacteria; order Xanthomonadales; family Xanthomonadaceae; genus Arenimonas. Next base: position 3,172 of record CAYWHO010000113.1, on the reverse strand, counting down.
GTCGATGCGCGCGGACACGGGCAGCGCACCGCCCTGATGCAGGCCTGCGCCGCCGGCAATGCCGAGGTCGTCAGCGCCCTGCTCGATGCCGGCGCCGATCGCAATGCGCAGGATGCCGAGCGCCGCACGCCCCTGCTCGAAGCCGCGCGCTACGGACAGTCCGAAGCGCTGGCGCGCCTGGCGCAAAGCAAGCCCGATGCGCGTGCGGTCGATGCCGACGGCGCCAATGCATTGCTGCTGGCCTGCCGTGCCGGCGCCTCGCCGGATTTCCTGCGGCAACTGATGGCGCTCGGCGTGGATGCCGCGCAGCCGGATGCGCGCGGCATGCGCGCGATCGACGAAGCCATCGCGCACGGCCGCTGGCCCCTGGTGGCGGTGCTCGATCCGGACTATCCCTTGCCGAGCAATGTCGCCGAAGGCCTCACCGCCGGCCATTTCGAAAAGACATCGAGCGAGCTGTTGCGCGAAGCGCTGTCGTCGCGGCGCTGGGAATCGGCGGTGGCGATGCTGCGCCTCGGCGTCGGTCCCGGCGAGAACGCCATGGCGCAGATGCTGATCGAGTTCTCCAGCGAAAACGATCTGGCGGTGTTCGACTGGCTGCGACGCCATGGCGCCTCGGCCGACACCTTGTACGACGGCCACGACAGCGCCTTCTTCCATTTGCTCGATCGCGGCGGACACGCCTTGCCCGCCCTCGTGCGCCTGCTCGAGCACGGCCAGGCCGTCGGTGGCGCCGGCGGCCTGGCGCGCTACCTGCGCGCCTGTTTCGGCAGCGAACACATCAACCGCAGTTACGAGCAGTTCGCGTTGATGCTGCTCGAACGCGGCGCCGACGTCTTCGCCCCGCCGCCGGGTCAGGATCCGCCGATCATCCTGGCGATCCGCCTCGGTTGGCAGCGCCTGCTCGAAGCGGCCCTCGCCGCCGGCGTCGATCCGAACCAGCGCGACGCGCGCGGTTACACGGCCGTGCACGTCGCCGCATCGCTGGGCCGCGAAGGCGCGCTGCGCGCCTTGATCCGGCATGGTGCGCAACCCGATGCGCGTGCGCCGGACGGTCAGACCGCCCTGGGCATGGCCCTGGCGGCCGGACGGCGCGATCTCAGTCATTGGCTCGAATGGCGCGGCTGGACGTTGCCGGGGCGACGCCTGCAGCCGGCGGACCTGCCGGCGGCGGCGATGGCCGGTGCGGCCGAAGCCGTGCAGCGATTGCTCGATCTCGATTTGCCCATCGATGCGGTGGATCACCAGGGCTGCACGGCCTTGCTGCGTGCCGCCGGCGGCGGACATCTTTCCATCGTCGAGAGCCTGATCGCGCGCGGCGCCGACTTGCAGGCGAGCGCACGCACCGGCGCGACGCCCTTGTCGGCGGCGATCAGCATGCGTCATGGCGCCGTCGTCGAAGCCCTGCTGCAATCGGGCGCCGATCCGAATCGCAGCCTGCCGGGCGGCGTGACGCCGCTGATGCTCGCCTGCGCGCTCGGACTACCGGAAATTTCGGCGCGGCTGCTGGCGCGCGGCGCCGGCATCGACGCCGTCGACGACCAGGGCCATAGCGCCCTGCATTGCGCCGCGTTGCACGCGTTCACTGCCCGCGATCGCGTTCGTGCGCTGGCCTTGTTCGACCTGCTGCTGCAGGCCGAACTGCCGGCCGACGGCGCCACGGCGCAGGGGCACACGCCGGTGATGCTGCTGCTCGGCGCGCGCGCCGAAGCTGGCGCTGCCTGCGACGAGGAAGTGCTGATGGCGGTGCTCGATCGTTTGCTGACCGAAGGCGTGTCGCTCGACAGCCAGGATCGCCGCGGCCTCACCGTGCTGCACCTGGCGGCGCAGCATGGATTGCTGCGCGTCGTGCAGCGCCTGCTGCGCGAAGGCGCCGACCGCCAGCGTCGCGATGCGCTCGGCCGCACGCCGCAGGAGCTCGCCTTGTTGCGCGGTTACGTCGACATCGCCGCCGAATTCGAACCGGGTCGATTGTCGGCGCCGTCGCTGGCGCGTTTCCTGCGCGATCGCTGAGCGTCCGGCGCAGCCTTATTCGACGCAGGCGCCGGATTCGCCCTTGGCGAGCACGCGGCCGTCGCCGAGCACCACCTGGAAGATCGGATAGGGCCACATCTCGAAATTCTTCTGGCCGGCGCCGATCGGGCAGCTCGACGTCGCATAGAGCTCGTCGGCGTCCAAGGGCATGATGCCCATCCGGAAGCGGATCGTTTCGCCGAACGGATTGGAGACGGCCAGCAGCATGCCGCCGTCCGTGTTCTGGGTGAACGAAGCGGTCAGCGTCTTCTCCGGATGCCGCACGGCATCCACCACATGCATGTTCGCCAGCTTGCCGTCCACCAGTTCCGCCTCTACATGGACTGTCTGGCCGGCGACCACCGTGATGCCGAAATCCTGCACGACGGCCGGGAATGCCTTGAAGGTCTGGTCGTAGGTACTGCCGTCCTTTTTCTTCAGCGTCACGCGCAAGTCGCGCTGGCAGGCCGTTTCCGCACACATGCGTCTTTCGACCTCCTCCTGAGAGGGCGGGGGCGATGCGCCGTCCTGCGCCAAGGCAAGGCAGGTCGGCAACGAGAACAGAGCGACCAGCAAAAGGATGGGCGAGGCATTCATGGCATGCACCGGGAGAAGATGGCGAAAGTAATACAAAGGCTCATGCTTCGGGTTTCTCCGCGTCCGGGCGCACGGGTTCGGCATCGGCCTCGAACAGTTTCTCGAGATCCTTCAGCGCCTGTTGCGAATTGGCGATCAGGGCCGCTTCGTCGTCGTAGATCAGGTACTGCTCGCGCAGATAGCGTTCGTCGTGCTGGCGGAAACTCTCGCGGCGCTCGCGTGCCACGTCCGGCGGCATGCCCAGGGCCTCGAGTACCTGCTGGCTCATCTCCAGGCTGGAGTGGAAGGTTTCGCGGATCACTTCCACGCCGAGGTCCATCAGCTTGAAGGCGTGCTGGCGGTTGCGCGCGCGGGCGAACACTTTCAGGTTCGGATAGAGGCGGCGCAGCAGGCGCGCGGTACGCACGGTGGTGTCGGGGTCGTCGGTGGTGAGCACGAAGACTTCGGCGCGTTCGGCATGGGCGGCGCGCAGCAGTTCGGGTTTGGAGGGGTCGCCGAAATAGATCATCGTGCCGAAGCGGCGCGACAGTTCGACCTGCTCGGTATTGTGTTCGAGCGCGGT
>CAYWHO010000112.1:0-7237 GCA_964458195.1 uncultured Arenimonas sp. | reverse complement strand
ACGACATGGTGCTGAATGGCAACGAGATCGGCGGTGGTTCGATCCGCATCCATCGGCCGGAAATGCAGTCGGCGGTATTCGACCTGCTGGGTATCGGCGCAGAGGAAGCGGAAGCAAAGTTCGGCTTCCTGCTCGAAGCCCTGCGCTACGGCGCACCGCCACACGGCGGCATCGCCTTCGGCATCGATCGCATCGCGGCCTTGATGGCGGGCACCGAATCGATCCGCGACGTCATCGCCTTCCCCAAGACGACCACCGCCCAATGCCTGATGACCGGCGCGCCGTCGCCGGTGCCGGACAAGCAGCTGGCCGAAGTGCATATCGCCGTTCGGGCGAAGGCGGAATAAGGCGGTCGCGCCCCGGCGATCCGGCGCGATCTGCCGACCGGCGGTCGGTCCGGGTGCGGACCGCCGCCTTCCGATCGGATAAGCTCCCGCGAACCCAGAGCCCACCGGCGCATGTCCGAAACCGTCCTCCTGCTGCATGGCCTGATGATGCGGGGCCCGATGCTGCTGCCGCTGGCAGGCCGTCTTCGACGACGCGGCTTCCGGCCGCTGCTGTTCGGTTATCCGACGCTATGGAAGGCGCCTTCGCGTGCCATGGACAGGCTGGCCATGCGGCTCTACGAGATCGGCCAGGATCCGGTGCATATCGTCGCGCACAGCCTGGGCGGGCTGATCGCGATCGAGACCCTCAATCGCTACCAGCAATTGCCGTCGGGCCGCGTCGTTTGCCTGGGCGCGCCCATCGCCGGCAGTTCCGCCGCCCGCGGCCTGGCGGACAAGGGTTTCGGTTTCGTGGCGGGGAAGAGCGGGCCCCTGCTGCGCGGCGGCCTGATCCAGCTGCCGGAAAGGCGCCAGATCGGCGCCGTTGCCGGTTCGCGATCGATGGGGCTCGGCAAATACTTCGGCGGGCTCGACGGCATCAACGACGGCACCGTCGGCATGTGGGAAACGCGACTGCCGGGTTTGACCGATCATGTCGTCGTTCCGGCCAGTCACTCGGGCCTGATCCTGTCGCCGCGCGTTGCCGAGGTGACGGCCAACTTCCTGGAAACGGGCCGTTTCCAGCCCTGAGCCGCGCGGGTTCGCGGCCCGGAAACCCGAGGGCCCGCGTTTTTCAACAGGCGGCGGGGCGCCGGTATAATTCGCGTCATCCAGGAACACGGGACGAATCATGGGCAGATTGATGGCCATCGAAGGCCGCAAGAGCGCGCAGGATGCGAAGCGCGGCAAGGTCTTCACCAAGCTCATCCGCGAACTCTCCGTCGCCGCGCGCGCCGGCGGCAGCGACCCCAAGGCCAATCCGCGCCTGCGCCTGGCGATGGATCGCGCGCTGGCGGTGAACATGGGCAAGGACGTCATCGAACGCGCGGTCAAGAAGGCGACCGGCGAACTCGAGGGCGTCAGCTACGAGGAGATCCGCTACGAAGGTTATGCGCCGGGCGGCATCGCCGTCATCGTCGATTGCATGACCGACAACAAGGTGCGCACCGTCGCCGACGTCCGCCACGCCTTCAGCAAGTGCGGCGGCAACCTCGGCACCGACGGTTCGGTCAGTTTCATGTTCAAGAAGCTCGGCGTGCTCAGCTACGCGCCGGGCGCCGACGAGGACACGGTGACCAATGCCGCCATCGAAGCCGGCGCCGACGACATCGTCGTCTATCCGGACGACGGTTCGATCGAAGTGCTGTGCGCGCCCGAGTCGTTCGAGCAGGTGAAGTCGGCGATGCAGGCCGCCGGCCTGGCGCCGGCCGAGGCGGCCATCACCCTGCGCGCCGACAACGACGTGGCCGTCGCCGGCGAAACCGCGCAGCAGGTGGTCAAGATGATCGACATGCTCGAGGACCTGGACGACGTGCAGAACGTCTACCACAACGCCGAATTGGGCGCCGACGCCTACACGTGACGCGCATCCTCGGCATCGATCCGGGATCGCAGCGCACCGGCGTCGGCATCGTCGATGCCGACGCTTCCGGTCGCGCCAAGCATGTGTTCCATGCCCCGCTGAAGCTGCTGGAAGCCGAGAGTTTCCCGCTGCGCCTGAAAAAACTGCTGGACGAACTCGGCGCGATCATCGACGAATACCGGCCGGACGAAGTCGCGATCGAGAAGGTATTCATGGCGCGCAACCCCGATTCGGCGCTGAAGCTCGGCCAGGCGCGCGGCGCGGCGATGTGCGCGGCGGTGCTGCGCGACCTGCCGGTGCACGAATACGCCGCCAAGGAAATCAAGCTGGCCGTCGTCGGCAAGGGCGGGGCGGAGAAGGTGCAGATCCAGCACATGGTCGGCGTGATGCTGAACCTGCACGGCAAGATCCAGTCGGACGCTGCCGATGCCCTGGCGGTCGCCATCACCCATGCGCACGTACGCGCCACCGCGCAACGTATCGGCGTCAGCGCACGCCAGGTCTGGAGCCGCAAGTGAATCGAAGCCGGGAATCGGGAATCGGGAACGGGGAGCGGGCAGCCGGCTTTTTGGCAGGCTGCCGATGCATTTGTTCCCCTTCCCCCATTTCCCTTTCCCTGGGCCGGAGGACGTCGGAATGATCGGAAGGCTGAAAGGCATCCTCGTGCACAAGCAGCCGCCCTGGCTGATGATCGACGTGCATGGTGTCGGTTACGAACTCGAAGCGCCGATGTCCACCTTCTACGACCTGCCGGAAGTCGGCAAGGAAGTGATGTTGCTGACGCACTACGCGCAGAAGGAAGACGCCGTCGCCCTGTACGGCTTCCTCAGCGAAGGCGAGCGCCGGCTGTTCCGCGACGTGCAGAAGGTCAGCGGTATCGGCGCCAAGATCGCGCTGGCGATCCTCTCCGGCGCCAGCGTCGACGAGTTCGCGCGCCTCGTGCAGGCCGGCGATGTGGCGGCGCTGACCCGCATTCCCGGCATCGGCAAGAAGACCGCCGAACGCATCGTCGTAGAACTGCGCGACCGCGCCGCCGATTTGGTCGGTGGCGCGTCCGTGGTCGCGGGGCGAGGCCCCGCCGCCGACCCGGTATCGGAAGCCAGCGTCGCCCTGCAGCAGCTCGGCTACAAGCCGGCCGAGATCGCCCGGATGGTGAAGGAAGCCGCCGCTGGCGACAGTCCGGAGGAAATCATCCGGAAAGCGCTAAAATCCGTCCTTCGCAGCGGCTGACCAGGCCAGGAAGCCTAGACCCATGTCACAACAGGCGCATGGACACGGTCCGCAACGGGCCTTGCCGCTCATCGTCGGCGCCATCGGCGTCGTTTTCGGCGACATCGGTACCAGCCCGCTGTACACGCTGAAGGAAGCTTTCGGTCACCAATACGGCCTGCATCCCGATGCGACCAATGTGCTCGGCGTACTGTCGCTGGTGTTCTGGGCGATGCTGCTGATCGTCACCATCAAGTACGTCATGGTGGTGATGCGCGCCGACAACCGCGGCGAAGGCGGCATCCTCGCCCTGATGGCGGTCGTGCAACGCAGCCTGCCGATCGCCTCGCCGCTGGCCTACACCGTGGGCATCCTCGGCATCCTCGGCACGGCGCTGTTCTTCGGCGACGCGGTGATCACGCCGGCGATCTCGGTGCTGTCCGCCGTGGAAGGCCTGGAGGTGGCGGCACCGCGCCTGCATCGCTATGTCGTGCCGGTCACGCTGGGCGTGCTGGTGGCGCTGTTCCTGTTCCAGCGCAAGGGCACGGAAAAAGTCGGCCGCATTTTCGGCCCGGTGATGATCCTGTGGTTCTTGTCCATCGCCGTCCTCGGCAGCGCGCAGATCCTGCGCAACCCGACCGTGCTGCAGGCGCTGAATCCGTATTGGGCCGTGCAGTTCTTCGTCCACCATGGGCACGCCGCCTGGCTGGCGCTCGGTGCGGTCGTGCTGGCCGTGACCGGCGGCGAAGCGTTGTACGCCGACATGGGTCATTTCGGCCGGATACCGATTCGCAAGGCCTGGCTGTTCTTCGTCATGCCGGCACTGGTGCTGAACTATTTCGGCCAGGGCGCGCTGGTGCTGGCGCATCCGGCCAAGGTCAACAATCCCTTCTACCACCTGGTTCCGGATTTCCTGCTGTTCCCGATGATCATCCTGGCGACGCTGGCGACGGTGATCGCTTCGCAGGCGGTGATCTCCGGGGCGTTCTCGTTGGCGCGCCAGGCCATCCAGTTCGGTTATCTGCCGCGCTTCAAGCTGGTGCATACCTCGGCCGAAACCATCGGCCAGGTCTATCTGCCCTGGATCAACCGCATCCTGCTGGCGTCGGTGATCGTGCTGGTGCTGACTTTCCGCAGTTCGACCAATCTCGCGTCGGCCTATGGCGTTTCCGTCACCGGCGCGATGCTGATCGATACGCTGCTGCTGATCATCCTGGCCTCCTCGCGTTGGCGCTGGCCGGGTTGGGCCATTGCCGCCGCCGGTCTGCTCTATCTCACGATCGACGGCGCCCTGCTCAGTTCGAACGCGATCAAGTTCTTCCACGGCGCCTGGGTGCCGATCGCGCTGGGCCTGGCGGTCTTCACCATCATGCGCACCTGGCGCCGCGGGCGCGATCTCGTGCGCGAACAGGTCAATCGCGACAGCCTGCGCATCGAGCATTTCGTCCAGAGCGTGATGGCCGAACCGCCGGTGCGGGTCGGCGGCACCGCGATCTTCATGACGCCGTCGAACGACTACATGCCGCCGGCCCTGCTGCACAACCTCAAGCACAACAAGGTGCTGCACGAGCGCAACGTCTTCCTCAGCGTAGAAACGGTGAGCGTGCCGCGCGCCGACGAGAGCGAACGCGTGGCCTATACCGATCTCGCGCAGGGTTTCGCCCGCCTGACCCTGCGTTTCGGCTACATGGAAGATCCGGACGTGCCCAAGGCGCTGAAGCAGTGGAATATCCCGGGGCCGCCGTTCGATCCGATGGACACCACCTTCTTCGCCAGTCGCGAGGCCCTGATCGCCAAGGCCGACCACGGCATGGCCCTGTGGCGCGACAAGCTGTTCCTGGTGATGTCGCGCAATGCCACGCCGGCCACCGAATATTTCGGCATTCCCGGCAATCGCCTCGTCGAACTCGGCACCCAGGTGGTGATCTGAGGCCTGCAGGCGTTGCTGCGCCCGGGCTTGCCATGGCGTTCGGATTCGGTCCTATACTCGGCCACCGTCATCGAACTGTCATGGGGAGAGGGGCATGAATCGGTATTGGTTGGGATTGTGCGCGCTTGCGCTGGCCGGATCGGCCCAGGCCGGCGGCTTGCCGATCGGCAAGGAATGGGTCGGCGACAAGCCGCTGCCGCCGCCCTATGGCGTCGGCGTGGATTTTTTCCACATGACCCAGGGCTACGAGATCGAGTCCCTGCAATTCAGCCTGCCCGGCGTGCCGGCGATCCCGCCCGATCTGGTCAAGGTCGAAAGCAGCATCCAGCACCGCGATATCAAGTTCGACGCCTGGGTCTTCCCCTTCCTCAACGTCTTCGCCCTGTACGGCAAGGTCAATGCCCGCACCGACGTGGACCTGCGCGGCGTGCCCACCGCGCAGTTGGGCCTGCCGCCCCTCGGCGTCGTGCCCGTGCATTACGAAGGCAATGTCTACGGCGGCGGCCTGACGCTGGCCTATGGCGGCGATCACTGGTTCACCTCGATCACCGGCAGCTGGACGCGCACGAGCCTGAGCGGCGATTTCGACAGCAACGTGCGTTCGAGCAGCCTGCAGCCGCGCGTGGGCTACTGGAACGGGCCGTTCTCGGTCTGGGTCGGCGGGCAGCAGATCAAGACCGAAGAGAAACACGCCGGCAGCATCCAGCTCATCCAGGGTTTTCCGCCCATCCCCTTCGCGGTGACCCTGCACGAGCGGGCCAACTGGACGCCGATGGCCGGCGCGCGCTACGTGTTCAAGAACAATTTCGAACTCAGCGCCGAGTTCGGCGGCGGCGAGCGTCGCACCACGCTGGTGAACGGCACCTGGCGTTGGGGCGGCGGTTCGGATTGAGTCCGGCGCGGAGCGGATCTTGCGCCTTCGTGCCGCGCTGCTGGTCGCGGTCGTGGCCATCGCCACGGCCGGTGTCGGCGCCGCCTACGAAACCGACCAGTATTCGAACCGGCTGACGCCGCTGGCCGATGCCGGTCCGGTGCTCGACCGTGAAGTCAACGCCGCGATCGCCGACATCGCGGCGCACTGGAAGGGCCCGCGCGACGACAACCGGTTCGTCATGGCCGTATTCCATCGCATCGGCGGCTACTACTGGGTGGATCGGCTCGAACGCTGGGCGATGGACTCGCCGGAAGTGGAGAAGTTGCCGACGCCGCGCCGAAAATCGGTTTACCACGGCCTGCCGTTGCGCACGACGCGCGTGGCCGGCGTGTTCGGCATCGGTCCGACCTTCCGGATCGGCGACACGCTCGTGGGTTCGGACAAGATCGGGCATTTCCTGTCGCAGGGACGCAAGTTCTGGCAGCGCTGGCATCGCAATCGCGACGAGGCTGGGCCGGCGCGCACCTCGGCGCGGATCGAGGGCGGGATCTTCGGCGGCGTCACCACCGGTTCGTATTCCAATGCCGATGTGGTGGCGAACTACGAAGGCTATCGCTTCTACCGCAGTCTGTTCGAGGACGACGTGGTGCCAGGCAAGCCGGCGATCCTGCGCTGGCAGGACGATCGCTGGGTCGTGCAGCGGCCCTTCGCCTGGCGCGATCACGTCAACGCCTTCTGGGACGAGGCCCTGAATCCCAATGCCTATTCGCCGGGCCTGCGCCGCGCGATGCTCGGGCGGCTGCGCGATTTCTGCACCGACTACCAGCGCATGCCGCAGCAGTACGTTCTGCCGCCGAGCGAAGACGTCGCGCTCACCGAGCGCTACGCCGGCATCGGCCTGCGACCCGATCCGGACCTGCGCCTGGGCGCGGTCTGCACGGGCGCGCCGGAGGCCGCGGTAGCGAGGTAAACTGTCGCATCCGCCTATCCGGCGTCCGGCAGTCAGCATGAACGATCGCGTCGTCGCCACCGAGTCCACCCGCGAGGACGAAGCCGTCGAGGCCAGCATCCGGCCGAAGAATCTCGACGAGTACCTGGGTCAAGAAGCGGTTCGCGAGCAGCTGAAGATCTACATTGAGGCGGCGCGCGGCCGGCGCGAAGCGCTCGACCACGTGCTGATCTTCGGCCCCCCGGGCCTGGGCAAGACCACGCTTTCGCACGTGATCGCCAACGAGCTGGGCGTGAACCTGCGCCAGACCTCCGTCCCGGTGATCGAACGCGCCGGCGATCTATCCGCGCTGCTGACCAACCTGCAT
>CAYWHO010000111.1:0-7279 GCA_964458195.1 uncultured Arenimonas sp. | reverse complement strand
TTGCGTACAGCGGCCTGCTGCGATGAAAAAGGAAAACCGCGATAATGGCGGTCTTTCCCGCAGCGGCGACCGTCATGACGCAGAAGACCCTCTATAACGAGACCCACCGCGCCCACGGCGCCAAGATGGTCGACTTCGGCGGCTGGGACATGCCGATCCACTACGGCTCGCAGATCGACGAACACCACCAGGTGCGTCGCGACGCCGGCATGTTCGATGTTTCCCACATGACCGTGCTCGACCTGCACGGCGACCAGGTCCGCCCCTTCCTGCGCAAGCTCGTCGCCAATTCGGTCGACAAACTCGGCAAGCCCGGCAAGGCCCTGTACTCGTGCATGCTCACCGCCGAAGGCGGCGTGATCGACGACCTGATCGTCTATTACATGGGCGAGGATTTCTTCCGCGTGGTCGTCAACGCGGCGACCCGCGACAAGGACCTGCCCTGGATCGAACAGCAGGCGCGCCCCTTCGGCGTGAGGATCACCGAACGCCGCGACCTGGCCATGGTCGCCGTGCAGGGACCGAACGCGCGCGCCAAGGTGATCGAACTGCTGTCGCCCGACGCGGCGAAAGCGGTCGGCAAGCTCGGCCGCTTCTTCGCTTGCGAGGCGGACGGCCTGTTCGTCGCCCGCACCGGTTATACCGGCGAAGACGGTTTCGAGATCATGGTGCCGGAGGCGCAGGCGATCGATTTCTGGAATCGCCTCGTCGCGGTCGGCGTGAAGCCCGCCGGCCTCGGTGCCCGCGACACGCTGCGGCTGGAAGCGGGCATGGCGCTCTACGGTCAGGACATGGACGAATCGGTCAGCCCCTACGAAGCCGGCCTGGCCTGGACGGTCGCGCTGGACGAAGGACGCGACTTCATCGGCCGCGCTGCGCTCGAAGCGCAGCTCGCCGCTGGCGTGCCGCGACAGACCATCGGCCTGGTGATGGACGAGAAGGGCGTGTTGCGCCACGGCCAGCAGGTGTTCACTGCGGCCGGCGAAGGCGAAATCCTGTCCGGCACCTTCTCGCCGACGCTGGGCAAGGGCATCGCGCTGGCGCGCGTGCCGGCCGGCGACGTCGGCGCGGTGGAGGTGGATATCCGCGGCAAGCGGGTTCCGCTGCGCGTGGTGAAGTACCCCTTCGTGCGCGAAGGCGTCGTCCAGCCGGGCGTATGAGCTTCGTTCGCGCCGACGCGTCCTGGCAGGGCGCGCACCGGCCTCTTCCTCGCTAGCAGTTGGCAAATATTTTGCAAGGCTGGAACGTTGGCGCCGTCCCGGTAAACTAGCCCCACCCATTCCCACACACCTTCATCGAGGCATCGGTCATGAGCGAGATTCCCGGCGATCTGAAGTTCCTCAAGTCGCACGAATGGGCCCGCGTCGAGGACAGCGGCCAGGTCACCGTCGGCATCTCCGATCACGCCCAGGGACTGCTCGGCGATCTCGTTTACGTCGAGTTGCCGAACGTGGGCGACAGCGTCACGGCGGGCAATGCCTGCGCCGTGGTGGAATCGGTGAAGGCGGCGTCGGACGTTTACAGCCCGGTCTCCGGCAAGGTGCTGTCGGTCAACTCCGCCCTGGCCGACAAGCCGGAAACCATCAACGAGGACGCGTACGGCGAGGGCTGGCTGTTCGTCGTGCAGCCCGACGATGCCGACCAGCTCGCCGAGTTGCTGTCGCCGGACGACTACGCCGAACTGCTGGACGAGGAAGGCCACTGACGCGCACTCGCGTCCCGCCGATCCGAAGCTGCCGGCCGCCTCGCGCGGCCGGTTCTTTTTTGCCGGCGCGAAACCGCCGGCGCGCGTCCGAACGATCGCGACGAGTCGCCGGAGACGGCGGAAGCGGCGCCGGAAAGTTTGCGCAGTTTTGCGCATTTCGACTGTTCGAGCCGGAATTTCGCCGCCGCCGCGCGACCGCTCGCGACCCCGTCGCAAGACGCCGGATCGGACGCGGCGGCGGACATTCGCGGGCATCTTGGCTGCGTGCGCGCGGCGCCGCATCGCGAAAGAAAACAGCGAAAAACTCGGCAAATAATTGCGCGACGTCGAAACGCGTCGGCGCGTGCGCGGATTTTTCCCGACCGCTCGCCGGCTTCCGCCGGCCGCCGCACGACGGCGACCCGGCGAAAATAATTCTGCAAAGTTGTTGACATCGTAAAAACACGTGGCTAGCTTTCGCCCCAAGCAGACACTACCTGCGGAAGCGAGTGATACGAACCCTGTCAACAACGTGCGCGACAACCGAGGCCTCCGCCCAGGACGTCATCACGGTGGACACAGGATTCGTTTCCTCAAAAAAACAGGGCGCGACCACGCGCCGTTCCCCGAACATCGCGCCCGATCCGTTCACGGATTGGGCGTTTTGCTTTGCGGCGCCCGTGCGCCGTCTTTGAATCCGCGGCCGCCCCTGGCGGCTGCGGTGCGTCGTTTTTCGATGTGTTTTGCAACTGGGCTCCACCTAGCTACACCTGAGCGTTACCCAAGCCAACTGACGAGGAGTTGACCATGGCTACCAAGAAAGCTGCGAAGAAACCGGCCAAGAAGGCCGCCAAGAAGTCCGTGAAGAAAGCCGCGCGCAAGCCGGCCAAGAAGGCCGCCAAGAAGGCGACCAAGAAGAAGGCTGCTAAGAAGGCTCGCAAGCCGGCCAAGAAGGCCGCTCGCAAGACTGCGCGCAAGCCGGCCAAGAAGGCTGCGAAGAAGACTGCTCGCAAGCCGGCCAAGAAGGCCGCCAAGAAGGCGACCAAGAAGAAGGCTGCCAAGAAGCCTGCTGCCAAGAAAGCCAAGGCCAAGAAGCCGGCTCGCAAGGCGAAGGCCAAGAAGGCTGCCCCCGCCGCGGCTCCGATGGCGCCGGCGATGTAATCACCAGATACACCCGATTGTCGTAATCTCGGCTCTCTCCCCGTGCCGCCCAGGCGGGGAGAGAGACTTTCGGGAAGCCAGGCAGGGAACACGAAGCGCCGAGAGGCGCTTTTTTCATGTCCGGGTTTCGGCGCGGGCTTGAGTTCCTGCCCGCCATGCAAGTCGGGTCAGTCGCGCCCTTCTTCGTCTTCCACGCCGAGCCAGTCGCGATGCGGCAGGCCGAGCACGCCGTCCATCAGCGTCGGCAACAAGCCCGATGGCGCCGCGCTCTCGCTGTTCCATAGCACCACCAGGCCCAGGTCCTGGTCCGGCAGCAGTGCGATGAGTCCGCGATAACCCTGCACGGCGCCGCCGTGGAAAATCATCGTGTGCCCGGAATAGTCGTACACGCGCCAGCCGAGCGCGTAGTAGGCATCGGTCAGCCGTTCGCGCCGCCAGGCCGAACCGCGCGTCTCGCCCGGCGTGGACACTTGCGGCGTATGCGTGACGTTGAGCAGTTCCGGCGACAGTACGTCCGGACGGTGGCCGGTCTGCGCGATCAGCCATTGCGCCATGTCGGCGATGCTGGCGTTGACGCCGGCCGCCGGAGGCACGCGGTAATAGGTTTCCTTCGGTCGCACCGCCATCCAGTTGCGTCCCTTGCGCACGTGCGGCCGTGCCCAGCTCGAACTCGCCTCCAGGCCCTCGCGACCGTAGGTGGCGCTGTGCATGCCGAGCGGATGGAAGATGCGTTTCTCCACCTGGTGCGGATAGAAATCGCCGGTCGAGGCGAAGACCAGGTCGCCGATCAGGCTGAAGGCGATGTTCTGGTAGGCGTAGCAGTCGCCCGGCGTGCAGGACATCGGCGCATCCGACAGCCGTTCGGCCAGGAGCGGATAGGGCGAGTCGCGTTCCAGGTCGCGATCGTAGGTGTTGCGACCGAGGCCGACGCGATGGCTCAGGATGTCGCGCACGGTGACCTTCTGCGCGCCCTGGTAATCGCGCAGCTTGAAAGCAGGCAGCTGGTTGATGATCGGGCTGTCCCAGTTCATCGCGCCCTCTTCGACCAGCTGGGCGGAGACCGTGGCCGCGAAAGCCTTCGACAGCGAGGCCAGGCGGAACACCGTGTCGGTGCCGATCGGTTCGTTCGTGCTCGTGTCGACGACGCCGTAGCCGCGCAGCGAAACGATTTTGCCGTTCTGCACCACCGCCAGCGCCAGGCCGGGCAGCCGTTGCTTCTGCACCAGCTCGCCGGCGAGGCGTTCGAGTTCGCGCGCCTGCGGCGTGGCGTCGATGACTGGCGTGCGGCGCGTCGCCGCGGCGGCGGTCGGCGCGGCGCTCGCGGCGAGCGGCGGGACGGTCGTTTGCGCGGACGCGGTGGTCGGCGCGGCGATGCTGCGGCCGGCCGTGAACATCGGCGCGGCGGCCATCAGCAGGATCGCCGCAAGGACCACGAGCGCGAGACTGGCTTTCTTGTCTCTCATGACAGACGTATGCTTGCGACGAAGGCCCATTCTAGCTTGCGGCCTGCGCATTGGCCTGAACAGGGGATATCGCCATGATCGTGTTGTTGGTACTTGTCGTCCTTGCCGTGGTCGGCGCCCTGTGGGCGGTCGGCATCTACAACGGCCTGATCACCGGACGGAACGCCTTCAAGAACGCCTTCGCCCAGATCGACGTGCAGCTGACCCGGCGCCACGACCTGATCCCGAACCTGATCGAAGTCGCCAAGGGCTACATGGCGCACGAGCGCGAGACCCTGGAAGCCGTCGTCAAGGCGCGCGCCGCTGCCGTGAGCGGCCTGGCCGCCGCCAAGGCCAATCCCGGCGACGCCGCCGCCATGCAGCAGCTCGCCACGGCCGAGCAGGGGCTGGGCGGCGCGCTCGGCCGCCTGATGGTGGTCAGCGAGCAGTATCCGGACCTGAAGGCCAACCAGAACATGATGCAGTTGTCGGAGGAGCTGACGTCCACCGAGAACCGCATCGCCTTCGCCCGCCAGGCGTTCAACGACGCGGTGATGGCCTACAACAACAAGCGCGAAGTCTTCCCGTCGAACATCGTCGCCGGCATGTTCAACTTCGCTGCCGCCGCCCTGCTGGAAATCACCGAACCCGAGAAGCGCGAAGCGCCCAAGGTTTCGTTCTAGCGGTCGCAGGCACGACGCCGACCGCGCGAGCGGCGGAGTCGGTCCAGCGGCTGCTCCCTCCAGCGCCAGGCACGCATGAATTTCTTCGAGCGCCAGAACGCCGCGCGCCGCCAGTCCAAGCGGCTGCTGGCGCTGTTCCTGCTCGCGGTCTTCGCCATCGTCGCCGCCGTCGATCTGGTGTTGCTGCTGGCTTTCGGAATCACCGGCGAGGAGGCCGCCTCGCCGGCCAGCCTGACGCCGGCGCTGGTGATCGCCAGCCTGGTCACGCTGGCGATCATCGGCGGTGCGACGATGTTCCGCATCGCGCAACTGCGCGAAGGCGGCGTGGCGATCGCGCGGCAGATGGGCGGCACCCAGGTGCCGGAGGACACGACCGATTTCCAGCTGCGTCGCCTGCGCAACGTGGTGGAGGAGATCGCGATCGCCTCGGGCGTACCGGTTCCGCAGATCTTCGTGCTCGACGACGAGGCGGCGATCAATGCCTTCGCCGCCGGCTATGCGCCGAGCGACGCCGCCGTCGCGGTGACGCGCGGCGCCTTGAACCGGCTCAATCGCGACGAGTTGCAGGGCATCGTCGCGCACGAATACAGCCATATCCTCAATGGCGACATGCGCCTGAACATCCGCCTCGTCGGCCTGCTGTTCGGCATCCTGGTGCTGGCGCTGATCGGCCGGAAGATCCTCGAGCACGGCCGCTTCCGCGGCAAGGACGGCGCCCCGGTGCTGTTGATGGCGCTGGGCTTCATGATCATCGGCTACATCGGCCTGTTCTGCGCGCGCCTGATCAAGGCCGGGCTCAGCCGCCAGCGCGAGTACCTCGCCGATGCGTCCGCCGTGCAGTTCACCCGGCAGACCACCGGCATCGCCGGCGCCCTGAAGAAAGTCGCCGGCCTGGCCGAAGGATCGAGACTCACCCGTTCCGACAGCGAGGAGGTCAGCCACATGCTGTTCGGCGACGGCATCGGCTATTCCTCGCTGATGGCCACGCACCCGCCGCTGTTCGATCGCATCAAGGCGCTGGAGCCGAACTTCCGCCACGATCATCTGAAGGACCTGGCGATACGCTGGAACGCGAAACCGCCGGTCGGCGTCGAGGAAGACGTTGCCCTGGGCCTGGTCGATGGCAAGCGTTCGTCCTTGCCTGCCGCGGCGGCGCAACTGACGGTGACGCCGCCTTCGGTCGTGTCGCAGGTCGGCGCGCCGCAGGCCGACGACTACCGCCGCGCCGGTGCGATGGCCGATGCCATTCCCGAAGTCCTGCAGCGTGCCGCCCGCCAGCAGGGCGAGGCGCCGGCCCTGCTGTTCGGCCTGCTGCATGCGCCGGCGGGCAAGGTGCGCGATCGCCAGCAGTACGAGCTGATCGCGCGCACGGACGAGCACACGGCGCGGCAAGCGCTCGATTACGCCGATCGCACCGCCGACCTGCATCCGATGCTGCGGCTGCCCTTGGCGGCGCTGGCCTTCCCCGTGCTGCGTCGTCGCCCGCGGCCGGAGCTGCAGCATTTCATCGACACCGTTTTCGCCCTGGTGCATGCCGACGGTCAGGTGAGCCTGTTCGAATACTGCCTGGGCCGCTTGTTGCAGGTGCAGGTGACAGAAGCCCTGGATCCGTCGCGCGCCTGGGTGCCGGGCCGCAAACGTCTGGCCGAAGCGGCCGAGGCGGCGACCGGCTTGATGGCGGTGCTCGCGCGCGCCGGGCACGACAATCCCGCCGACGCGCAACGAGCCTACCTCGCCGGCATGGCGCGGGTGCTGCCGCGCGTGAACGCGCCCTACGCGCCGCCGCCGAACATGCTGGCCATGCTCGATTCTCTATGGCCGGTGCTCGATGCGATCGAACCGGTCGGCAAGGAGCTGCTGATCGAAGGCCTGGTGGCGGCGATCAGCAGCGACGGTCAGGTAGCGGTGGAAGAAGCGGAACTGCTGCGCGTGGTCTGCGCATCCCTGCACTGCCCGCTGCCGCCGATGTTGGAACAGCGCGAGTCGCGGCTGTCGTAGGGCGGGCCTTGGTCCCCCTTCCGATCATCATGGGGCGTTTGACGGGCGTACGATGGGCGTGAGCCCACCGCGCGAAATCACGCGGTTCGTCCGCGGATCAGGTCGGCGGCTCGTTCGGCGATCATCATCGTCGGCGCATTGGTGTTACCGCCGATCAGTTTCGGCATCACCGAGGCATCGACCACACGAAGCCCCTGCACGCCGCGCACGCGCAACTGCGGATCGACCACGGCCTGCGGATCGTCGGGGGCGCCCATCCGGCAGGTGCCGACCGGGTGGTAGCTCGATTCGGCCTTGCGCCGGATGAAGGC
>CAYWHO010000110.1:6012-7284 GCA_964458195.1 uncultured Arenimonas sp. | reverse complement strand
GGCCGGCATGGCGAACTGGTGGTGGAAACGCCGGATACCGACGAAGCCAAACCCCTGGCCGGCCTGGCCCGTGCGCTGGGCAACGCGCTCAGACCTGCCCTGCGCCAGCGCGGCTTCCTCAGCGCGCAGGACGATGCCCGCCTGCCGCGCCTGCATGTCTGCCTGCTGGCGGGCGATCATTTGCTGCTCGCGCAAGGCGATGCGAACGATTCCTCGCCCTGGCCGATGGGCGTGCCGCGCCTGCGCATGCTGCACGATGCGCCGAGCCGCTCGGCGCTGAAGCTCGACGAAGCCATCCTGACCCTGCTCGATCCGAACGAGCGCGATACCCTGCTGCGCGAGGGCATGTGGGCCGCCGATCTCGGCGCCGCACCGGGCGGCTGGAGCTGGATCCTGGCGCGCCGGCAGATCCGCGTCTACGCGATCGACAACGGCCCGCTGGCCGAAACGGCGATGGCCACCGGACTGATCGAACACCTTCGCGCCGACGGCTTCAGCTGGCAGCCGCCGCGCATGCTCGACTGGATGGTCTGCGACATGGTCGAACAACCGCGCCGCGTCGCATCGCGCATGGCCGAGTGGTTCGCCAACGGCTGGTGCCGGCGCGCGATCTTCAACCTGAAGCTGCCGATGAAAAAACGCTGGCAGGAAACCCGCCTGTGCCTCGACCTGTTCGAACAACAGGCCGGCAGGCCGCTCACGGTCCTCGCGAAACAGCTTTACCATGACCGCGAAGAAATCACGGTTTACGCCGGATGAAGACGAACGCGGCCCTGCTCTCGCTGCTTTTCCTGGCGATGCCAGCGATATCGCCGGCACAAAGCCGCGACGCCTATTTCGGCGATGCCGACCTCGATCGCGATGGCCGACTCTCCCTGCCCGAGTTCCAGGACTGGATGAGCTACACCTTCCGGCAGATGGACGCCAATCGCGACGGCGTACTGGCGCCGGAAGAACAGCACGTCCCGAACGCCAAACGCCTGACGCTGGCCGAACTCAACGCGCGCCAGGCCGAACAGTTCCGTCGCCAGGACAAGAACCGCGACGGCTTCCTCAGCCAGCAGGAATTCCTGGCGCCACCGGGTTGAGACGCACCTCGCTTCGAACGGGATATTCGTCGGGACTGCCACACGAACCCATCGCGACCGACCTGCAAGTCGCCCCTGGCCGCGCGGATGCTCGCGACACGCCGTGAATACGTCCATGTAGGCTCATCGTCGACATCCTGTCTCCGATGGTCGCGATCATCACGCGTCGTCCCGGGGCGACAAC
>CAYWHO010000110.1:0-5912 GCA_964458195.1 uncultured Arenimonas sp. | reverse complement strand
CCGAGATTGACCCCCTGTCCTGCCAACGGATGCACCGCGTGCGCGGCATCGCCGACCAAGGCTACGCAGCCGACGAGCATCGTCTTCGCCAACTGCCGCCGCAACGGGAAGGCCGCGCGTGACGAAACCTCGAGCACGTCGCCAAGACGCGCATCGAAAGCGCGGGTCAACTCGCGACAGAAAGCGGCATCGTCGAGCGCCAGGACCCGTTCGGCCTCGGCGTTGGGCAAGGTCCAGACGATCGAACTGCGACCATCCGCGCAGGGCAGGAAAGCCAGCGGCCCCGAAGGCAGGAAACGTTGCCAGGCCGTGTCTTCGTGCGGCATCGCCGTTCGTACATACGCGACGACACCGCGCTGGCCATAATCGTGCGCGTCGGATTCGATGCCGAGCAGATCGCGCACGCGCGAGACCGCGCCATCGGCGCCGAATACGAACTTCGCCTGCAGTCGACTGCCGCTCTGCAGCTCGACCTTTACGCCCTCATCGTCTTGTTCGAGCGCGCCCAACTTGTCCGGGCAAAAGATTTCGATGCGCGCGTCGCCGCGCACGCGCTGCCACAAGCGATCCACCAGCAGACCGTGTTCGACGATGTGCCCGAGCGAATCGCGACCGAGCGCATCGGCATCGAAACGCAGCTCGCTGCCCCCGGCTGCGTCCCAGACGCGCATGCGGCGATACGCTTGCGCGCGTGCGGCGCGCACGGCCGGCCACACGTGCAGCTGTTCGAGCAAGGCGGACGCGTCGGGCGCGAAGGCATAGACGCGCAGATCCGGCGCATCGGCGCGCCAGGGCGCGGGTTCATGCGCTTCGACGATGGCCACGCGCAGACCGACCTCGGCCAGCGCCAACGCGGTTGCCGCGCCGACCACGCCGGCGCCGATCACGACCGCATCGAGCCCGCCGCGCCGGCTCATGCGCCACCCCGCGCCAACGCAGGCACTTCGCCGCGATAACCCATCGCCCCCGAGACCAGGGGCGCGCCGAGATCGGGCACGTTGCCCAACAATGTCAGGCCGATCGAACGCAGCAATCGCATCGTGCCGCTGTCGTTGGCGCTCAGCCGCGCCAGGCCGTCGCTGAACGCCAAGGTGCGCTCGCGGTCTTCGCGACGCTTCGCCGCA
The DNA here is from genome assembly GCA_964458195.1 of uncultured Arenimonas sp. Classification (GTDB taxonomy): domain Bacteria; phylum Pseudomonadota; class Gammaproteobacteria; order Xanthomonadales; family Xanthomonadaceae; genus Arenimonas. The sequence continues at coordinate 4,788 of CAYWHO010000110.1, read as the reverse complement.
TAGCCCGCCAGCAGCGATTCGCTACCCGGATCCACGCCCGCGCCCAGGCACTCGGCCAGGGTGAGGGCGTCGCGCAGACCAAGGTTGAACCCCTGCGCGCCGATCGGATGGATCGTCTGAGCCGCATTGCCCAACAGCACCGCGCGCGGCGCCACGAGACGATCGGCCAAGACACGCACGATCGGATAGGCGCTGCGCTTGCCGACGCGCAGGATGCGGCCCGCACGCCAACCGAAACGCTGCTGCAGATAGTCGGCGAAGGCGACATCGTCCAGGGTCAGCACGCGCGGCGCGTCGGCGCGATCCACACCGCAGATGCCCCCGTAGTGCGCGCCCATCGGCAACAGGGCCACCGGCCCCTGGTCGGTGAAGCGCTCGTAGGCGGTACCGTCCGGCGTGCGCTCGCAGCCCACGCTGCAGACGACCAGCGTCTGGCCGTAGTCGTGCTCCTGCGTACCGATGCCGAGCGCCTCGCGGGCGAAAGAGCGCGTGCCATCGGCGGCGACCAGCAGACGCGCACGCAAGGCGGTCGTCGTGCCGTCGCGCTCGATTTCCACCTCGACCGCCTCATCGCCATTCCGCACGGCGACCACACGCGCGGGCCGGATCGTCCGCGTATCGCGCAACGTGGCCATGCGCGATTCCAGCGCGGCGCCCAATTCGCGCGCCAGCACCACCCCACCGAACGCTTCCCGCCCATAATCGCCTGCTTGCAAGCGCACGACCCCGAAGTCGCCGGCGCGGCTGACATGCAGCCGGCGAATCGGGAACGGCGGCGTCGCGAGCCGCGGCGATACGTCCAGCGCGCGCAATGCGTTCAGGCTGGCGGCGGCGAGCGCGAGCTTGCGTTCGTCGAATCCGGGGGGCGGCGATGCCACCGGGCTGGCCTCGACCAGGGCGCAGCGATAGCCCCGCCCCTCCAGCGCACAGGCCAGGCTGCTACCCACCAGTCCGGCGCCCAGAATCAGGATGTCCAGGGTCTCGCTCATGCGCGAATGATACCGGTCGCCGGCCGCCGGGCCGAGCCGGCCCATGCGCGAATCGGGGATAGGTTCTAGAATGCCGGCCAACCCTCCGCGAGATCCGCAATGAACCTCAGCTCCCGCCAGCGCATCGGCATCTTCACCCTGCTGGCCCTCGTGATGATGGCTACGCGCATCAATCACTTCTCCAGCCTGCCGGATGCGTCCTGGGCGCTGTTCTTCCTCGGCGGCTTCTACCTGCGCGGCAGCGGCCGCTGGGCCTTCCCGGCCCTGATGTTGCTCGCCGTCGCGGTGGACTGGTACGTGATCAGCGCCAGCGGGCTGAGCTTCTGGAACCATTACTGCGTGTCCGTCGCCTATTGGTTCCTGGTGCCCGCGCACCTGGCTCTGTGGTTGGGCGGCGATCTGCTGCGCCGTCGTTACCAGGGTCTGAGCGCGATCAGCGCCGGCTGGCTGCTCGCGACCTTCGTGCTGTCGGTCGGCGTGTGTTACCTGGTTTCGAACGGCAGCTTCTACTGGCTCAGCGACAGCGTGACCGCGCGCAGCTTCGCCGGCTGGACGAAGAACCTCGGCGACTGGGTGCTGCCGTACTACTACACGAGCAGCCTGTACGTCGGCCTTGCCGCTGCGCTGCACGTCGTCGTCGCGCTGGTCGCGCGGCAAACGCGCCGTTCGGCGGTGACCGCGCAGCAACCGGCGACGCGCTGAGCCCGGAGCGAGCGGCGACATGGGTAATCGTCTCTCGAAGATCTACACCCGCACCGGCGACGACGGCAGCACCGGACTCGGCGACGGCAGCCGCGTCGCCAAGGATTCCGCCCGCGTCACCGCCTACGGCACCGTCGATGAAGCGAACTCGGCCATCGGCCTGGTACTGGCCTGCGAGATTCCCGACGCCGTGCGCGACGTGCTCGTCTCGGTGCAGCACCAGCTGTTCGATCTCGGCGGCGAGTTGTGCATTCCGGGCCACGCTGCGATCTTCGATGCCGACATCGACCGCCTCGAACGGCAGCTCGACGGCTTCAATGCCGACCTGCCCGCGCTGAAGGATTTCATCCTGCCGGGCGGCGGCCTGGCGGCGGCGCATTGCCATCTTGCGCGCACGATCTGTCGCCGGGCCGAACGCGAGGCGGTGACGCTGTCGCATCACGATGCGGTGCGACCGGAAGCGATCCGCTTCCTCAACCGCCTTTCCGACCTGCTGTTCGTGCTCGCGCGCGTGCTGGCCCGCGCCAGCGGCCACGGCGAAACCCTCTGGAACCACGAACGCCGGAAAGCCTGAGCGTGCGCATCTACACGCACCCGGCCTGCGTGCGGCATGACCCCGGGCCCGGCCATCCGGAGTGCCCGGCAAGACTGGAAACGGTCGTCGACGCCCTGCGCGAACAGGGCTCCGGGCTCGACTGGCAGGAGGCGCCACTGGCGTCGCGCGAAGCCCTGTCGCGCGTACACGCGCCTTCGTTGCTCGCCACGGTACTGGACACGCCCGTGCCCGAAGCGCGACGCCTGGATCCCGACACCGTGCTGTCGCCCGCCTCGCCTGAAGCGGCCTTACGCGCGGCTGGCGCCGGCGTCGCAGCCGTGAACTGGACGATGGCGTCGCCGGGCGGGCGCACGGCCACCACGCGACCGGCGACACCGCGATGGGCTTCTGCCTGTTCAATTCCATCGCCGTCGCGGCCGCGCATGCGCTGGCCGCCTTCGGGTTACAGCGCGTCGCCATCGTCGATTTCGACGTGCACCATGGCAACGGAACGCAGGACATCTTCGCGAACGACGCGCGCGTGATGTACGTCAGCTCGCACCAGAGCCCGCTGTATCCGGGCACCGGTCGCAGCAACGAGCACGGCGTCGGCAACATCGAGAACGCCGAACTGCCGCCCGGTAGCGGCAGCGAGGCGTTCCGCGCGGCCTGGACCAAAAGCTTGCTGCCCAGCCTCGAGCACTACTCGCCGCAACTGCTGCTGGTGTCGGCCGGGTTCGATGCGCATCGTCTCGACCCCCTGGCCGACCTGAACCTGGAAGCGGGCGATTACGCCTGGCTCACGGCCGAACTCGTCGCGCTGGCCGAGCGTCACGCCCAGGGTCGCGTCGTCTCGATTCTGGAAGGCGGTTACAGCCTGACCGCGCTGCGCGAATGCACCCTGGCCCATGTCGGCGCCCTGTCGGGCTGAATTCCTGCGCCCGGACGCCCCTGCCGCGGGGCCGGCTCGGCTAAAATGCCGGCTTTCGTCCCAGGGGTCCTGCCCGGTGCATCGAACCAGCCTGCGTCTGCTTCCCCTCTGCCTCGCCATCGCCGGCGCCGTGCGCGCCGAAGAAGCGATGCCCGCCGCGAACTGGCAGTTGTGCCGCAGCCCGGAAACCCTGCCGCTGTTTCGCACCGACCCGGTGCCGGACGGCAATCGCGAACAGACCGCGAGCGACGTCAGCGCCGACACGATGAACCTGAAGGAAGCCGACAAGACGGTGTTCGAGGGCAATGTCCGTCTCGTGCGTCTCGATCAGTGGCTGGCGACCGACAAGATCAGCTACGACCACAAGACCGAGCAGTTCGTGACCGAGGGCCCGGTACGCTATCAGGACCGTTCGCTGCGCCTGACCGCGGTGAAGGTGGAAGGCAACCAGTCCGCCGACACCATGCGACTGGAAAAGGTGCAGTACCAGTTCAATGGCCAGCTCGGCAACGGCACCGCCGAAGAAGTGCTGCTGCAAGGCGAAACCGGCAAGCTCACCGATGCGGTTTATTCGACCTGCCCGCCGGGCGAACGGCAATGGCAGTTTTCCGCCAGCTCGATCAGCATCAATCGCGAAACCGCCACCGGCGTGGCGCGCAACGCCACGCTGAAGATCGGCAAGGTGCCCGTGCTCTGGCTGCCGGTGATCAGCTTCCCGACCGACGACAAGCGGCGCACCGGCGTACTCGCACCGACGATCGGCCGCGACGATCGCAACGGCCTCGACATCCGTCTGCCTGTTTACCTGAACCTCGCGCCGAACTACGACGCCACCCTGACCCCGCGCTGGCTGTCCAAGCGCGGCCTGATGCTCGGCGGCGAATTCCGCTTCCTCGGGCGGCGATCCGAAGGCATTTTCGAAGGCACCTACCTGCCCAACGACGACCTGACGGGTCGCGACCGCAGCTACCTGAGTTTCGACTACGCCAATCGCCTGAGCAGCCACTGGTCGGCGATCGCGAACCTGCGCAACGTCAGCGACGTGAATTACTTCAGCGATTTCGGCGATTCGATCAACAACACCTCGATCTCGCTGCTCGGCAGCCAGGCCGGACTGTTCGGCCGCGGCCGCTACTGGACCGCCAGCCTCACCGCCGAGAGCTGGCAGATCGCCAGCCCCTTGCTGCCGCCGGGCAGCGAGCCCTATCGGCGCCTGCCGCGCCTGCAGGCCCATGCCGAGAAACCGTTGCTCCCCTGGCTTGAAGCCGGCCTCTATTTCGAAGCCGTGCGCTTCAGCCGCGAAGCAACCGACGGCGGTCGCCGCCTCGATGTCGAGCCCTATGTGCGCCTGCCGCTCGGCGGCCAGTCCTGGTACCTGACGCCGCAACTGGCGTGGCGTTACACGTCCTATTCCATTGACGACGGCCCGCTGGTCACCGGCCCCACCCGTACGCCGAGCCGCAGCCTGCCGATCTTCAGCCTGGACGCCGGCGCGTATTTCGAGCGCGACACGAACTGGAGCGGCAAGTCGATCATCCAGACCCTGGAACCGCGCCTGTTCTATCTGTACGCCCCCTACCGCAACCAGGACGACCTGCCGCTGTTCGATACGCGCGAACTCAGCTTCAGCT
>CAYWHO010000109.1:0-7333 GCA_964458195.1 uncultured Arenimonas sp. | reverse complement strand
GGCCGCACGCGCCGCCGGCACCGGCCCGTCGCAGGCGTTAGAATCCGTGGACCACGACACGGAAGTAGCCGATGAGCCTGAACCTGCGCCCCCTGTTCGCGATTCTTGCCCTGACCCTGGCCAGCGGCAGCGTCTCCGCCGCCAAGAAGCCCGCGACACCGGCGCCGCCGACGCCCTGCAGCGATTTCTACAGCAGCGTGAACGGCGAATGGTTGCGCGGCAATCCGCTGCCCGCGACGGCAGCGAGCTACAGCCGCTGGAACCAGCTCAACGAGTTGGCCGATCGCCAGACCCGGCAACTGCTGGCCGACGGCGACGCGCAGAACGCCGGGGGCCCCGCTTCGCGCCTGCTGGCCGAACTGATCGCCAGCGGCCTGGACGAAACCAATCTGGACAGCGCCAGCCGCGCGGCGATCGACCCGCTGCTCGCGCGCATCGCCGGCATCAAGAAAGGCAAGGACATCTCGGCCACCGTCGCCGCCCTTTACCAGGCCGGCGTGCCGGTGCTGTTCCAGCTCAAGGTGCAACGCGATCCGGGCACCGGTCGTCCGCGCGCCGTGCTCGTGCCCGATGCCCTGGGCCTGGGCGATCCGACCTTCTACATGAGCGGCGATCCGGCCGTGCAGGAAATCGGCGGCATCTATCGCGCCTACAGCGCCGATCTGTTGCGCTACTCCGGCGTGCCGGGCAAGCAGCTCGCAGCGCAGTCGGCCGCGGCGCTGACCATCGAGGACGCGCTGGCCAAGGCGATGTTCGGCAGCGAAGCCAGCGTCGAACTCGCGCAGGCCGACAAGTCCTTCCCGCAGTTGCAGCTCGGCGCTTTCGTGCGCCAGACCGGCGCCGCACCGGAGCGCCTGGTGCTCGCCAACGGCGAGTTCTTCAAGACGCTGGAAAAAATGCTGGCCAAGCCGGCGATCCCGCAATGGCAGGCTTACCTGCGCATGCGCGTGCTGCAGTCGATGGCGCCGATGCTCGGCAAGGACTATCGCCTCGCCTACGCCAACCTGGTCGACCAGGCGATCGCCAAGCGGCTGCCGCGCACGCAGGGCGAACGCGTGTCCGCCCTCGTGCTGGAACAGGCGCCGGACCTGCTCAGCGCGGCCTATGCCGAACGGCAGATGAGCGACAGCGAAGTGCGCAGCGCCGAAGCGATGGGCGAAGCGCTGCGTGCCGCGATGGGTCGTGCGATCGATCGCGCGCCGCAGCTCGACGCCGAGCGCAAGGCCGCCGCGCATCGCCAGCTCGCTGCGCTGCGCCTGGCCATCGGCCGTCCGCTGCAGCCGACGACCATTTTCGACGGCCTCGCCTTCGATCGCAGCCAGTACGCGACCAATGTGCTGATGCTGCGTCGCTGGGCCAAGGCGCGCGAACTGGCCTTGCTGACTGCGCCGGATTGGCCGTCGCCGGTGTCGCAGACGCAACCGCTGATCGGTTTCGAGGCCTCGCAGAACCGCGTGATCGTCACCGCCGCCGCCTTGCAGGCGCCGGTGTTCGGACGGGTCAATCCCGCCGCCGACTACGGCGCGCTCGGCGCCTTGATCGGACGCGAGATCAGCCTGGGTTACGACAGCCTGCTCCCCGGCGCGAAGTTGCAGGCGCTGGCGGCGCAATACGGCAGCTATCCCGTCGCCAACGGCATGAACGTGAATCCCGCGCTGACGCAGTTGCACAATTCCGCCGACCTGGCGGGACTGGAACTGGCCTGGGACGCGCTCAATGCGCAGAGCACGCCCGACTGGGCCGCGAAGAAAGCCTTCTTCACCGCCTGGGCCGGCGTCTGGGCGCGGCATGATCGGGAGAACCTGGCTTCCGCGGTGCAGTCGCCGTTCGCACCGGCGAAGTGGCGCGTGAACGGCAGCGTGGTGAACCTGCCGGATTTCGCCAAGGTCTTCTCCTGCAAGGCCAAGCAGCCGATGTTCAAGAGCGCCGCCCAACAAGTCGCGCTCTGGCGCTGATGACGGATTTCCAACCCGGCCAGCGCTGGTTTTCCACGGCGGAACCGGAATTGGGGCTGGGCACGGTGCTGCGCCTGTCGGGAAGGCAGGTGCAGATCGTATTCACCGGTTCCGGCGTGCTGCGCCACTACGCCATCGGCCAGGCGCCGCTGATGCGTGCGGCTTTCCGCAGCGGCGATCGCGTGCGCATCGACGGCCGCGAGAAGCTCATCGAACGCGTCGAAATCGATGCGGGTCTGCTGCGCTATCACTGCCAGGGTCACTGCCATGCCGAGGGCGAACTCGACGCCGAACAGCCGGTGTCGCAGGCCGATGCGCGCCTGCTCGCCGGGCGCATGGACCGCAACGATCGCTTCGAACTGCGTCGCGAAACGCTGGAGCGCCGCGCGCGTGCGCGCGCGCATCCCGGTTGGGGCGTGCTCGGCGCCCGCATCGACCTGATCGAGCACCAGCTGCGCGTGGCGGAAGTCGCCGCCGAACGCCGACCGCCTCGCCTGCTGCTCGCCGATGAAGTCGGCCTGGGCAAGACCATCGAAGCCTGCCTGATCGCGGCGCAGCAACTGGCCTGTGGTCGCGCGCAACGCGTGCTGGTGCTGGTGCCGGAAAGCCTGGTGAACCAGTGGTTCGTCGAATTGTTGCGTCGCTTCAACCTGTCGTTCGCCATCTACGACGAAGAACGCTGCGAAGCGATCGCCGCCAGCGAACCGGCGGACAACCCCTTCGAAGACGAGCAATGCGTGATCGCATCGGTGGATTGGCTGGCCAGCCATCCCCGGCGTCGCGATCAGGCCATCGCCGCCGGCTGGGACCTGTTGCTGGTGGACGAAGCGCATCACCTGGCCTGGTCGCCCGAACATCCCAGCGAAGGCTATCGCCTGGTCGAAGCGCTCGCGACGCGCACGCCCGGCCTGATCCTGCTGACGGCGACGCCGGAACAACTCGGCATCGGCGGACACTTCGCGCGTCTGCGCCTGCTCGATCCGGCGCGCTATGCCGATCTCGCCGAGTTCGTCGCCGAGCAGGACCGTTATCTGGCGTTGTCGCGCCTGGCCGATCGCCTGCTCGCCAGCGAATCGCTGACGACCGGCGACATGGAACTGCTCGCCCCCCTGTTTCCCGATGAGGCCGACGCATTGGCCGCTCGTTTGGGAAAGATTTCCGCCGGCGACGAAGCGGCGCGCGAAGCGCTGTTGTCCGACCTGATCGACCGGCACGGCACGGGCCGCGTACTGATCCGCAATCGTCGCGCCGCGGTCGGCGGCTTTCCGCGCCGCATCGCCGACATCGAAATCCTGCCTGCGCTCGACGATGCGCAAGCGGCCGGCCGACTGCAGGCGGAATTCGCCCACGACATCGGCCGGGAAGGCGAAGAACCGGCGCACGACTACGCCGGGCAATCGGGCAGCGCAGCCGCCGATCCGCGCACGGACTGGTTGCTGCGCAAGATCGAGCAGATCGCGCCGGCCAAGGCCTTGCTGCTCTGCCGCAGCCGCGCCAAGGTGCAGGCCCTGGAAGAAGCCCTGCGCCTGCGCAGCGGCCATGCCCTGGCCATCGCGCGCTTCCATGAAGACATGAACCTGCTGCAGCGCGACCGCAACGCCGCCTACTTCGCCGACCCGGACGGCGCCCGCGTGCTGATCGCTTCCGAGATCGGCGCCGAAGGACGCAACTTCCAGTTCGCCCAGCACCTGATCTTCTGGGACCTGCCGCTCGATCCGGACATGCTCGAGCAACGCATCGGGCGTCTCGATCGCATCGGCCAGCGCGGCGACGTGCACCTGCACCTGGCCGCCGTCGAAGGCAGTCCGCAGCATGCGCTGCTGCGTTGGCAGCACGAGGGCCTGGGCGCATTCGCCGACGTGGTGGCCGACGGCCGCGAACTGCTGCGCCTGTTCGGCGACGAACTGACGCAGCTCGCGCTGCAGGACGGCGAGGCGCGCGAGCCGGCCATGCAGGATTTGATCGAACGCACCCGCGCCACTCATGCCGAACTGGCCGAACAGATCGCCCGCGGCCGCGACCGCTTGCTCGAACTCGGCAGTCGCCGCGCGCCGCGCACACAGGAGTTGTCCCTGCGCGATGCCCTGGCCCACGACGATGCGGCCGCGCGCGAGGACGAATATCCGATGCGCCTGCTGGAAGCCTTCGGCGTGCAGCACGAAGCCTTGAACGAGACCTTGTGGCTGCTCGATCCCGAATACCTGACGGTCGAAGGATTCGAGGAGCTGCGCCACGGCCCCCGGCAGGCCTGCTTCGATCGGGCGACCGCGCTGGCGCGCGACGACCTGCTCTACCTGCGGGCCGACCACCCCATGCTGCGTTCGGCCGAGGAGATGCTGTTGTCGAGCGAGATGGGCAATGCCGCCTTCCTGATCGACGACAGCTTGCCGCCGCGCAGCGTCGTGCTCGAAGCGCTGTTCGTCGTGGAATGCGTCGCCGACCGATCGCTCGACGCCGAGCGCTTCCTTCCCGCGATGCCCTTGCGGGTCGCCGTCGATACGCGACTGCAGGTACGCGAAAACTTCGCGCCGAACGAACGGGCCGGATTGCGCGCGGGCGACCGCAACTTCGACCTCTCGCCGATGCGCAAGGTGCTCAACGCCCTGGTGCCGCCGATGCTCGAAGTCGCGCGCAAGGAAGGCGAAAGCCAGTGCGCCAGGCGCGTCGGCGAAGCGACGGCCGCCGCGGACAACCGGCTTTCGGCGGAGATCCAGCGCCTGCGCGCCCTCGCCCGCGTGAACCCCTCCGTGCGCGCGGAAGAAATCGAGGCGCTGGTGCTTGAACGCGAGCGCCTGCTCGCAGCCTTGCCGGGCGCCCGTCCGCGCCTGGACGCGCTGCGCCTCGTCGTCAGCCCGGATTTCCTGTCGCTGCGGCGCTGAGGCGCATCAACCGACGATGCGGAATTTCGGCGGCGGCTTTTTCCTGCGCCCGAAGGGCGGCTGGCCGCGCCAGTAGCGGATCAGCAACCAGCCGAACAGCATGCCGCCGAGGTGGGCGAAGTGCGCAACGCCGGTCTGCAGTCCCGTCACGCCGATCAGCAATTCGATCACGCCGAACACGATGACCAGCGTACGCGCCGACATTTCCACCGGCGGCAGCAGCAACATCACGCGGTGATGCGGAAACAGCATGCCGAAGGCGAGCAAGACACCGAAGACGCCGCCGGAGGCGCCGATGGTCGGATAGGGGCCGCCAACGCCCACGAGATCGTAAGTGGCGACCCCGAGCTGGATGAGGCCGGCGCCAATGACGCAGACGAAGAAATACAACGCGAATCGCCGCGAGCCCCAATGTTGCTCCAGCGGCGCGCCGAACTGGAAAAGCGCGATCCCGTTGAAGAACAGGTGCATGAAGCTGCCGTGCATGAAGGCGTAGCTGACCAACTGCCAGGGCATGAAACCTACCGTGGGATTGGCAGGGTCGCCCGTGGCGAACGTGCCCCAGGGCCAGAGCATGAAATCCAAGCCCGAGACTTTGACCAGGCTTTGCAGCAGATAGCCGATGGCGATAGCCCAAAGCAGGCCTTGAGTGACGGGGGGAATTCGATTCACGTGCGCTGGCCCGGGGTGTCAGCCTCTATCATAACCGCATGACTCCTTCCCTCCTGTCGCCGGAATCGCTGGGCGATGCGCTCCGTTCATCGGGCTTCGCGGCGATCGAAGGCCTGTTCGATGGCGGCCTGCTGCAGGCCCTGCACGAAGAAGCCCTGGCCCTGCATTCGGCCGGCCAGCTGCAGGCGGCTTCGACCGGGCGCGGCGCCGGCAAACAACGGGCGGGACTGCGGGGCGATTCCACGCTCTGGTTGGACGATCCGGCCTGCGGCGAAGCGGCGGGCGATTTTCTTTCCGCGCTGGACGAACTGCGTCAACGGCTCAACCGCGAGCTCCTGCTCGGCTTGCATGAAGTCGAGGCGCATTACGCCCTTTATCCGGCCGGCGCGGGCTATGTGCGTCATCGCGACCGTTTCCGCGACGACGACGCGCGCGTCGTTTCCCTCGTGTGCTATCTCAACCCGCATTGGCCTGCCGACGCCGGCGGCGCGCTGCGTCTGCACTTGCCCGACGGCCCGCGCGATATCGCGCCGCGGCTCGGTACGACGGTGCTCTTCCTCAGCGACGAAATCGAACACGAAGTCCTGCCGGCGACGCAGCCGCGCTTGAGCATCGCCGCCTGGTTCCGCCGGCGCGTCTGAGCGCCTCAGGGTTTCCAGATCATCTCGTCGATCGTGGCGGAGGCGCGCTGGCCGATCACGCGACCGTTCTTCAAGGCAACGCCTTCGGCGCGCAGGCGTTGCACCTGCTCGGCGAACTGCGGCGAGTCCGGCGGGAACGCGATGCGTCCGTCCGAACGCAGGATGCGATGCCAGGGCAGTTTCGGATCCTCGTTCTGCGACAGCAGGCGCGCGACCAAGCGCGCGCGACCGGGCAGCCCCGCCCGACGGGCGATCTCGCCATAGCCCGCCACCTCGCCGCGGCGCACGGCCCGGATGGCGGCAAGTATTCGGTCGGCAGGCGTGCGGGTCGGCATGTGGCGAATGGCATGGAGGCCGCGGGTGACGGCGATGCTAGACTATCGGCCTAGATAAGGTGCACCGACATGATGAATTTCGAACAGATCCGCAGCCACGTCCAGGGCAAGTACAAGATCACCGCGCGCGAGCCCTACCTGGTCTGCGTCGAACTTTCGCTGGCCAAGGGCAAGCGGCATCAGAGCATCTTCCTGGCCGAACTCGAAGGCGAGGACGGCCGCAAGTTCCTGCGCGTGAATACCGCGATCGCGCCGATGACCGGCCTGGACGCCAAGCGCATGCTGGCCTTCAACTGGCAGAGCCGCGTGGGTTACATGGCGGTCGGCGAACTCGACGGCGTGCCCTACCTGCAACTGTGCGAGAACCGCCCCTACGACAGCATTTCGGCAGCTGAACTCGATCGCCTGATCCTGGAGATCGGCGGTCTCGGCGATACGCTGGAGCGCGAACTGTCCGCGGGCGGCGATTTGCTGTAAGCGTAGGGTGGGCTTTAGCCCACCATCCACGCATCCAACGCATGCACAGGTGGGCTAAAGCCCACCCTACAGCGTGATGGGAATTCCATACGTGGTGGGCTAAAGCCCACCCTACGACCAATCCGGCAGCGCCATTGTGGCGCGTCGTTACATCAGCTCGTAGTTGCGCAGCAGTTGCACCAGGCCCCAGGCGATGCCGCCGGCCGCCGGGATCGTCAGGATCCAGGCCCAGACGATGCGCTCGATCACCGACCATTTGAGCGCCTTCGGGTTCTTCGCGAAGCCCACGCCCATGATCGCGGTGGAGATGCTGTGCGTGGTCGAAACCGGCATGCCGAAATGCGCCGCGATCGACAGGATGGTGGCCGAACTCG
>CAYWHO010000108.1:6158-7354 GCA_964458195.1 uncultured Arenimonas sp. | reverse complement strand
CGATCAGCATCAGGTGCTCGGCGCGCTCCTTCGGATCGGCCAGCAGTTCGGCATCGAGCGCGGCATCCTCGTCCGGCGTGTGACCGCGCGGCCGGGTGCCGGCGATCGGGCGCACCGTCACTTCGCCCGCCTGCAGGCGCACGAGTATCTCGGGCGAACTGCCGACGACCTGGGTGCCGCCGAGGTCGAGGAAATACATGTAGGGCGAGGGATTCAGCGCGCGCAAGGCGCGATACACGTCCACGGGGCGGGCGCGGAACGGCACCGACAACCGCTGGCTCAACACCACCTGGAATATGTCGCCGGCACGGATGTAATCCTTCGCCTGTTCCACCGCAGCGACGAAACCCTCGCGGGTGAAGCCGGAAACGAAATCCTCTTCCTTCAGCAGGGAAGGATCGAGCACATCGGGATACGAGGCGCCAGCGTGGCGCAGGCGATGCACCAGTGCGTCGAGCCGGCGCTGCGCCTTCGCCCAGGCCTGCGGTTCGGCGGTGTCGGCATGAACGATAAGGTAAAGCCGGCCTTTCAGGTTATCGAAGACAGCGACTTCCTCGCTGAGCATCAGCAACGCATCGGGCGTGCCGAGCTGGTCGGGTTTGTCGCCACCGTCCAGGCGCGGCTCGATCCAGCCGATCGTCTCGAAACCGAAATAGCCGACGAGGCCGCCGGTGAACGCCGGCAACTCCGGCAGTTTCGGCACGCGGAAGCTCTCGCGCAGGCGGTCGATCTCGGCCAGCGGATCGTCGAGTTCGCGCGACTCCACGATCTCGCCGAAATCGCGCACGTCGAGGCGACGGCCGCTGAACGAATACGTGCGTCGCGCCGGCAGGCCGATGATGGAATAGCGGCCCCAGGTTTCGCCGCCCTCGACCGATTCGAACAGATAGGAATACGGCCCGTCCGCCAGCTTCAGGTAGACGGAAAGTGGCGTGTCGAGATCGGAAAGGACTTCGCGTACGACCGGGATGCGGTTGTGACCGGCGGCGGCGAGCTGTCGGAATTCGTCGGAAGAGAGCAAGGGAAGATGGTCCGGGTAACGGTGAACGGGCGCCGAGACGCAGACTCGGCTGTCTCAAGCCGCAACCGCAAGGCGGTTGCGGCGCCACGTCAGATCAGCGCCACCATCGCCAGCAATGGCTGGCGAGATTTTCTGCAGTGATGTGTACCCGGACCATGACGTCACTCTAGCAGGG
>CAYWHO010000108.1:4990-6058 GCA_964458195.1 uncultured Arenimonas sp. | reverse complement strand
CGCCGAATGACATCGGCGTAGTCGGGCTGGCCGAAGATGGCCGAACCGGCTACGAAAGTGTCGGCACCCGCTGCGGCGATTTCGCCGATGTTGTCGGGTTTCACGCCACCGTCGATCTCGAGGCGGATGTCGCGACCGCTCGCGTCGATCATCGCACGTACGCGGCGCAGTTTCGCCAGCGACGACGGGATGAATCCCTGCCCGCCGAAACCCGGGTTGACCGACATGATCAACACGAGATCGAGGTCTTCGAGCACGTGCTCGAGCACATCGAGCGGCGTCGCTGGATTGAACACCAGGCCGGCTTGGCATCCGGAAGCCTTGATCAGCTGGATCGTGCGGTGCACGTGCTCGCTGGCTTCGGGATGAAAACTGATCAGCGAAGCGCCGGCGTTGGCGAAATCGGGCACGATGCGGTCGACCGGCTTCACCATCAGGTGCACGTCGATCGGCGCGCTGACGCCATGCTTGCGCAGGGCTTCGCAGACCAGCGGACCGATGGTCAGGTTCGGAACGTAATGGTTGTCCATCACGTCGAAATGCACCCAGTCGGCGCCGGCTTTCAGCACATTGTCGACTTCCTCGCCGAGACGGGCGAAGTTCGCGGAAAGGATGGAAGGTGCGATCAGGCACTGGGACATGGCGTCAGCCTTTGCGTCTTTGTTGCTGGATGGTTTCGTAGGCGCCGTTGATCTCGCGCGCCCGCGTTTCGGCCAGCGCACGGATCTCGTCGGCCGCGTTGGCCACGCGATCGGGATGATATTCGGACATTTTCCTGCGCCAGGCCTGCTCGACATCTTCGTCGCTGGACGTGGCGCTGACGCCCAGCACCGCGTAGGGATCGGAAGCGGGCGGCGCCGGCGCGGCCTGCGGCGCTTTCGCACGGAACAGACCCATGTCGAACAGATGGCCGATCACGAAGCCGAGCACGATGAATTGCCAGCGGCGCGTCATCAGGCCGAGAAGCGCGCCGACGATCTTGCCGGTCCAGCTCATGGCTTCGCCCCCTGCGTCGATGGCGCTTCCGGCATCCTGCCTCCCGCGCCACTTGCACGTCCCTGTGCGGCG
>CAYWHO010000108.1:0-4890 GCA_964458195.1 uncultured Arenimonas sp. | reverse complement strand
TCGCGCGGCTGCAAGGTGTTGGCGAGCGAGTTCATCGGCTGCGCCTGGCGTTTGCCGCTGCGGTAGGCATTGAGCGCATTGATCAGATAGGTCTCGTCCTGGCCTGCCAGATGAGGCGTGCCGCGTACGCGACTGCGGCCGTCCTCGCCATGGCAGGCGACGCACTGACCGAGCTTGGCCGGCTTCGCGGGCGGGGCTGCGGGACCTGCCTGCGCCAGAGGCGCGAAGACCATCGCGGAAAGGAGAAAAAAACGGCGCATGCTTCATTCTAGCAGCCGGGCTCCGCGGGACAGCGGGTACAATGGGCGCTGGCGCCAAGTTCCGGATCGTCCGTGCCCACCACCCTGCATACCTCGAACCTGCCCGGCCTGCCCCTGCTCCATCGCGGCAAGGTCCGCGATGTCTACGGATTATCGGGCGATCGCCTGCTCATGGTCGCCAGCGACCGGCTTTCGGCCTTCGATGTCGTGCTGCCCGACCCGATCCCCGGCAAGGGCGAGATGCTTTGCCAGATTTCCAACTTCTGGTTCGACAAGACCGCGCACCTGATGCCGAACCACCTGACGCACGAAAACGTCGCGGACGTTTTGCCAGCGGGCGTGGACGTTGCCTTGTATGCGAAGCGCTCGGTGGTGACGAAGAAGCTGAGGCCGGTGCCCGTGGAAGCCATCGCCCGCGGCTACATCATCGGCAGCGGCTGGAAGGACTACCAGAAGACCGGCGCGATCTGCGGCATCGAGCTGCCCGCGGGACTGCGCCAGGCCGAGCGACTGCCGGAGCCCATCTTCACGCCGTCCACGAAAGCGGCGGTGGGCGATCACGACGAGAACGTCAGCTTCGACGCGGTGGCCACCCGCATCGGCGGCGAACTGGCCGAACAGGTGCGCGAGGCGACGCTGAAGATCTACGCCTTCGCCTCGGCGTTCGCGGCCGAACGCGGCATCATCATCGCCGACACCAAGCTCGAGTTCGGCCTGGATCAAAACGGCGTGCTGCATGTGATGGACGAGATGCTGACGCCGGATTCCTCGCGCTTCTGGCCGGCCGATTCCTACGCCATCGGCATCAGCCCGCCCAGCTACGACAAGCAATACGTACGCGATTACCTGGAAACGCTGGACTGGAACAAGACCGCGCCGGGGCCTAAGGTGCCGGCCGACGTGATCGAAGCCACGCGCGCAAAATACGCCGAGGCGCTCTGGCGCCTGGCCGACCTGCGCATTGACTGACACCTGACGAGGACATCGCATGAGCCGTATCGACCCCATGCTCGACCAATACTCGGGCGATCACCTCAACCCTACCAACCAGCTGATCCATGTGATCTGCGTGCCGACCATCGTCTGGTCGGTCAGCGCCATGCTCTGGACCATTCCGGTGCCTGCCGGCGGCTACGTGCAACCGGGCGCCTGGTACGCCTTCGTCGCCTTCCTCGCCTTCGCCTGGTATTGGCGGCAATCGCGCAAGCTCGCGGTCGGCCTGCTGCTGTGTTTCGTCGCGGCCGGCTTCCTCAACCGCTGGATCGTCGACAGCTGGGGCATGCGTACGCTGTTGTATGCGGGCATTGTCGTCTTCGTGCTCGCCTGGATCGCCCAGTTCATCGGCCACAAGATCGAAGGCAAGCGACCGAGCTTCCTGACCGACCTGGTCTATCTGCTGGTGGGCCCGGCCTGGACGCTGGACAAGCTGTATCGCCGGGTGGGCATCGGCCACTGACGCCTCAATGATGCAGGAAGCTCGTGTAGGGCAGCAACGCGCCGAGCACGACCACCAGCACAAGCAGCAGCAGGCAGTACAGCACGAACAGGAAAACCATCTGCAACAGCCCCACCAGGCAGGCGCGCCCGAAATCCAGCGCGCTGCCGTCCGGCCGGCGGATCAGTCTGCGGATCGCGAGCGCATTCGCGATGAAGGCGACCACGACGCCGACGCCGAGGGCCGCGAACTGCACCAGGACCATTCTTCCGTAGTCGTCCGCCGCCAGCGAATCGCTGCTCACCGCATAGGCCGCCGCGAACCAGGCCACGAAGTTGATCGCGAAGGACCCGAGGGTCGAGGCCAGCATCGCCAGGCAGCAACGCAGGTAGGGCGGCGAGAATTTCTCGAGCAGGCGTATCGAGAACTTCAGCATCAACGCGCCGGCGAACACCGCGAACAGCATGCCGACGGCCAGGCCCATGACGAAGGGCACGACGGCATTGCTCTCGTCAGATCCCATGGCTCCCTCCCCTGCCGTTGCGGGCGCCGCCGACGATTCCGGGGCGACGCCAATCTTCCCGCGACGATACACTGATGGCATGCCGCTTCGCGATTTCTTCCTCGTCCTGCTGATCTGCCTCGCCTGGGCGGGCAACTTCCTCACCTCCAAGCTGGCGCTGCTGGAATTCCCCCCGCTGCTGTTCACGGCATTGCGCCTGATCCTGCTGGCGATGCTGCTCGTCGCCTTCCTGCGTCTGCCGCCGAAAGGGCAATGGCCGCGTCTGGTCGCGGTGGCGCTGTGCAATGCGGTGCTGCACTTCGGCCTGAGCTTCTGGTCGCTGAAGCTGTCCAGCACCCTGGCGTCGCCGGCGATCCTGATGCAGAGCTATGTGCCGATGGCGACGCTGCTCGCCTGGTGGTTGCTCGGCGAGCGCTTCCACTGGCGCACCGGACTGGCCATCGCGCTCAGTTTCGCCGGCGTACTCGTGCTCGGCTTCGATCCGTCGGTGCTGCAGAACCCGATGGCGCTGGGCCTGATGCTGGTGTCGGCGTTTTTCATCGCCCTCGGTTCGGTGCTGATGCGCGATCTTCGCGGCTTCGACCTGGTGAACCAGCAAGGCTGGACGTCGATCATCGGCATCGCCCCCTTGCTGCTGTGGAGCGCCGCCAGCGAACACGACTTGCTGGCCTCGATCCGGCATGCGAGCTGGGTCGCCTGGCTCGGCGTCGGCTATGCCGCGGTCGTCGCCTCGCTGGTAGGCCACGGCCTGTACTTCCGCCTCGTGCAGCGCCATCCGGTCGCGCAGATCACGCCCTACCTGCTGATCGCGCCGCTGATCGCCACCTTGCTCGGCATCGTGTTCCTGCACGACCGCGTCGGCCCGCGCCTGTGGCTGGGCGGCGCGATGGTGCTTGGCGGCGTCCTGGTGATCGGCCTGCGCAACCTGGCGAAATCGCGACCCGCGCCGCCGGCCGAAGAGCTCTGAACGGAAACGGCCGGGGCGCCCCGGCCGTTTCGGTTGCCTGTTGATCCCGCCGATCAGAGCACGGGTTGGAATTCGTCCTTCTCGCCCGGCCGCAGCAGCCAGCGGCACAGCGCCGGCAGGAAAACGATCGCCGCGATCATGTTCACCAGGAACATGAAGGTCAGCATGATGCCCATGTCGGCCTGGAACTTGAGATCGGACTTGATCCACAGGGCCACGCCCACGGCCAGCGTCAATGCCGTGTAGAAGATGGCGATACCGGTAGTCTTGAGCGCGATGAAGTAGGACTCGCCCAGGGTCTTGCCCTGCAGCAGGGCCTCGCGCATGCGCGCGAAGATGTAGATGCCGTAGTCCACGCCGATGCCGACGCCGAGCGCGACCACGCACAGCGTATTCACCTTCATGCCGATGCCGAGATGCACCATCAGCGAGTGGCCGAGTTCGGTGACCAGGACCAGCGGCAGCAGGATGCACAGCGCCGCGCGCGGGCTGCGGAAGCTGATCAGGCACATGAGGAACACGGCGGCATACAGCAGATACAGGATCGTGTGCTCGGACTCGCGCACGGTGTCGTTGATCGCCGCCATCACGCCGAGGTTGCCCGTGGCGAGACGGAAATTGACCTGGTCGCTGCGATACTCCTCGCCTTTCTCAGACGCCGTCTTGATGGCGGCCTCGCGCTTCTTGGCGAAAGCCGGATCGTAGGCGCCGTTGTCCTTGCGGAATTGCTTGGTCGCAGCGACCAGCCGGTCGATCGTCGTCGCCTGATGGTCGCTGGTGAACACCGTCACCGGCATCGCGCTGCAGTCGGCGTTGAGCAGGCCGGAATCCGTTTCGAAGCCCTGGGTGGAGAGGCGGAGATCGTCCGGGTTGCGCGGCAGGTTGCGCCAGCGAATGGATCCGTCGTTCCAACCGGCGTTGACGATCTTGGCGGCCGACGGCAGCGTGATGACCTGTTCGACGCCCTTCACGTTGGCGATGTGCCAGGCGAAACGGTCGATGGTCTCCATCGCCCTGTAGCTCGTCGTGCAGGCGGATGGGCCGGCCTCGACGATGACGTTGAGGATGTCGACGCCGAGAGCGAACTTGCTGCTGATGACGCCGGCGTCCTGGTTGTAGCGCGCTTCCGGCCGCAGCTCGGCCACGCCCTTCTGCGCATCGCCGATCATGACCTTGTTGCCTTCCTGCCAGGCGAAGAACCACACCACCAGGCCGACCAGGATGACCACGGCGGCGGAGGTCGGGCGGCTCAACTTGGTCAGGAAGGCCCAGATCTTGTCGAACTGGGTCAGCTGGCGCAGGCGATACTCGCGCTTGCGGTCGATCTTGCCCACGTGCGTGTAGCTCAGCAGCACCGGCAGCAGGATCAGATCGGTCAGGATCGTGAGGCCGACGCCGACGGTGGCGGTGATCGCCAGCTCGAAGATCATCTGGATCGGAATGACGAGGATGGCGCCGAAGCCGATGCAGCCGGCCAGCAGGGCCACCGCGCCGGGCACCAGCAGCGTGCGGAAGGAGCGCCTGGCCGCTTCCAGCGGCGGTACGGCCAGAGCAGCGCGTTGGCGCAGCTCTTCGACCGTGCCCTCTTCCAGGCCGCCGAAGAAGATCTCGCCGCGGAAGCGATTGATCATCTGCTCGCCATGGCTGACGGCGATGGCGAAGATCAGGAACGGCGTCAGCATGTTCATCGGATCGATGCCGAAGC
>CAYWHO010000107.1:0-7354 GCA_964458195.1 uncultured Arenimonas sp. | reverse complement strand
TTGACGATGCGCCAGTTGCGCAGGATGAATTCGTGCATTTCCGCACGCACCCAATGCACGGCGAAGGACACCAGGCGCACGCCCTGCTCGGGGTCGAAACGCTTCACCGCCTTCATCAGGCCGATGTTGCCTTCCTGGATCAGGTCGCCCATGCCCAGGCCGTAACCCTGGTAACCGCGGGCGACGTGCACGACGAAGCGCAGATGCGACATCACCAGATGCTTGGCGGCTTCGAGATCGCTCTCGTCGCGCAGGCGGATGGCCAGCGCCTTCTCTTCGTCGGCAGTCAGCACCGGCACGCGATTGACGGCCGTGATGTAGGCGTCCAACGAACCGAGCGCGCTCGGGATGGGCAGGTTGTTGGCGATCAACGCAGTGGTCATGTTTTCGCTCATGGACTGGATTTTAGCACTCGCGGTTTTCGACTGCTAAAGGGGGCGGGAGTTCCACACCGTTCCGCCCCTGCAACGACCACCCCGCAAGTGCTTGAAATACATGGATGGGGCCGGTCGGGCCCATTTCAAGGGCTCGCCCCAGGGCCCGAACGATAGCCCCATCACGGGCCCGGCTTGCGCGCCTCGGCCACGCAGCGCTTGGTCCCGTCACGCATCGTCACCTGGACCTCGCCCTCCGGGCAGGGTTGCGGCTCGACGCGGGCCGGCAGGCGCCGCAGGCTACCCGCGCTGGCCGGCGCGACCGTGCGGGTGGCGGGAGACGCCGGCTGGGCCGCCGGAGTCGCGGGGGCGGGTCGGTTGCCCCCGCCCTGGCTGGCGGGATCGCCGATCCGGATCGGTGCGGTGGCACTGGAGGCGGACGGCGTATCGCGCGGCGTCGGCGCGGCGCTGGCGGAAACGGGCCGCGGCGGCAGACGCGTTACGCCGGGGATCGGCTCGCCGGCCTGCGGTGCCTGCACCGAACCCGGGGCAGGCGTCGGCGTGATGCGCGTGCCCTGCATCCGGCGCGCGCGATAGCCCCGCGCCCAATCCGCCAGGCACTGGCGCGCAGCGTCGGCGCCCTTGCCGGCCTCATAGGTTTCGACGGCGCACTCGACCCACTCGTCGCTGACCCGTCGCTGGCAATCCTGCTGCTCCTGCGAACGCGACGGCAGGTCGGCGCAGAACTCCTGCGTGTAGCCGCCGACTTCCGCGATCGGATCGCTGAGCAGCACGGCGCGTTCGGTCTGCGGCACGATCCAGGACAGGCAGTTCTTCTTCACCGTGTCGAGACGACGGCCGATGCCGGTGAGATCGAGCAGGTCCTTCGCGTTGAGGTGCGCATCGCGCACCGGCAACGCGCAGACCTTGTCGTAGGTGTTGAGCACCTTGCCGACGCAGGCGCTGGCCAACGGGCCATTCGCCGGGCATCCGTATTTGCCGCCGAACGGCGGCGTCGGCAGCCATTCGCCGAGGCGGCTGGTCTTGTCCCAGTAGGACCATTCCGCCCAGGCCTTGCGGATGTTGTTGGCGATGGTGGGTTCGACGCCCTTGAAGGCGAGTTCGGTCGCCTTGTTCGGATCCCAGCCGACGTTCGGCAATACCTCGCGCGCGGCCTGGAACACGCCGCTGAGCTGATAGTCCCAGGGGCCGCGGCTGAAAGCGCCGAAGGCCTGCGCATGGCCGAGGTTGGCGAGCGCGATGTTGTCGGTCTGCTGCGCGGTCCAGCCATTGAACGTATCGCCGGGCTGGTAACCCGGGCGGCGCGGCATGCGCCACTGCCAGCGCAGCAACTGCTTGTGGTAGACGTCGAGGCGTTCCTGCACCAGCAGGCGCGTCCTGATGTCGGCGTCGAATTCCTTGGCCAGCTTCTGCGCCGCCGGCATGAAGCGCTGGTCGCGCATCGCCGTGCACCACTCCTGCGCATGTTCCTTCGACGCGGTGTGGTTGTCGTAGTAGGTCACGCACTGGCTGTAGATGGAACCGAGCGACGTCGTGCAGTTGTTGCCGCTGTAGCATTTCTCCACGGCCTTGCTGATCGCCTCGCCCGGATTCTCCGCCTGCAGGCTCCAGCCCGATCCCAGGCTGGCGAAACCGGCATCGGCGATTTCCTTCGCCATCACATTGCTCTGCCGGTGCCAGGGCAGCACGCCGTTGCCTTTGGTCAGGATCTGGTTGGCCTGGTCCACTTCGTACATGCCCCAGTACATCTGGTACACGGTGTCGGGATCGGCATGCTTGCTCTGGCCGAGCACGCTGCGGTCCCACCAGCCGCTGGCATCGCTATAGGCCTCGCCGGTCCACTGGATCGCCGCCGTGCCGTAGTCGTTGATGAAACCGAGGCCGGCATCGTCGAGAAAGGCGCTGCAGTTCTCGCTGATGTCTTCGATGGCATTGCCGACGGCGGAAAGGTCGGCCAGCGACACCGCGTTGTCGATCAGCATGCAGGAGCAATCGACGTGACTGGCATAGGTCATCACCGGCGGCGGCAGCGAGGAGAACTGGTCCCATAGCGCTTCGCCCGTTTCGGGACTCTTGATCAACTCGATCAGTTCGTCCTTGGCGCCGCTGGCCGGCATGACGGCCGAGATGCCTTCGGCGAACGGGCGCGCCAACAAACCGTGGATGCGCGGTTTGCACTGGCCGTTCGGCAAGGTGTCGGGCGACGCGAGCTTGATCGCGGTGATCGCGCCCATCGTGATCGCGAACCCCGTCTGGTCGGCGCCGCTCTTGCCGAGGCACACACCCAGCTCGCCGCTCATCGACGCGATCGTCTCGGCTTTCTTGGCCAGGTCCGCGCCGATGTTCGCCGCGCCGCCGGCCGAAGCCTTGGCGCAATCCCAGGCCGACTCGAGCGGATTGCCGGCCGAGGCCTGCTGGCTCATGGCCGACAAGCCGAACACACAGGCCAGCGCCAGGCGGCGGTGGCGAAAAAAGCTGCGATGCATGAACTTCCCCAAGTCTGCGTCGTCGAAGCAGACGCGAAGCATGCCGCAGCGCGGCCAAGGACCGCCAGATGCCGCGCGCTAGATCGCCGGCAACGACCAGTCGATCGGCGACCGTCCGCGCTGCGCCAGATACTGATTGGCGGCGGAAAAATGCCCGCAGCCGAGGAAGCCGCGATGCGCCGACAGCGGCGAGGGATGCGGCGCTTTCAGCACGCGATGGCGACGCGTGTCGATGATCCGTCCCTTGGCCTGCGCATAGCTGCCCCAGAGCAGGAAAACCAGGCCTTCGCCTTCGCGATCCAGGCATTCGACGATGTGGTCGGTGAAACCTTCCCAGCCCTTGCCCTGGTGCGAACCGGCGAGTCCCGATTCGACCGTCAGCACGGCGTTGAGCAGCAGCACGCCCTGCTTTGCCCACGGCATCAGATAGCCGTGGTTCGGTCGCGCGATGCCGAGGTCGCGTTCGATTTCCTTGAAGATGTTGACCAGCGAAGGCGGCACGTCCACGCCGGGCGCGACCGAAAAGCACAGGCCATGCGCCTGCCCAGGGCCGTGGTAAGGGTCCTGGCCGAGCACGACGACCTTCACGGCATCGAAGGGCGTGGCGTCCAGCGCCGCGAAGATCTGCGGCCCCGGCGGGAAGATGCGCTTGCCCTTGGCCTTTTCGCTACGCAGGAATTCCGCCAACGCTCGCATCTCGGGGCGCAGCAGATAGTCGCCGACGCGGTCTTTCCAGGAAGGTTCGAGCTTGATGCCTTCGGTTCCGGACATGGCGAGCGAAACCTGGACTCGACGGATCGGCATCGCGCGCGGCGATCGCGCGCGGACTTACGCCTTCGCCAGCTTCTGCCGGAGCAGGCGCCCCACGCGCAACTGGAACAACAGCTTGGTCACCAGCAAGCGTTCCTCGATCGGCTTTTGCACGAGGTCGTTCGCGCCGCTGCGCAGCAGGTCGGTCTGGTTGGCGGGATTGGCGTCGCCGGTCATCACCAGCACGGGCAGCTGGCCTTTCGGATAGCCGAAGGTGTTCCGGATCGATTGCACCAGATCCTTGCCGGTCAGTTCGCCCTTCAGGTACACGTCGGTCAGCACGACGTCGGGGCCGGGCACGCGCCCCTGCGCCTTCATCGTTTCAAGATGCGCGATCGCGTCCTCGACGCCGGTGGCGTGGATAACGGCGAGGCCGTGCTTCTCCAGCATGCGGCGCGTGGCCACCGCGACCACGCGGCTGTCCTCGACGTACAACACTTCGCCGCCCGGTTCCGATTCCGGCGCGACATAACCCTTGATGAAAGCGGCCAGCGCGCCGAATCCGAGCGCCTTGTCGAAATAGTCGGTGACGTCGTCGTTGAAGCTGCGGCTTTCCAGGCGCTCCTGCACGTCGCCGGAAACGACGATGATCGGGATGTAGGCCTGCGGCGTGTGTTCGCGCAGGTAGCGCGCCAGTTCGAGCCCGTCGATGTCGGGCAGGCGCAACGCGGTCGTCACCAGGTTCACCGCGCCCGCCTGCAAGGCGGCCTTGGCTTCCTGGCCGCTCTCGCAACCGACGAACTCCATGTTCGGCAATTGCTGGCGCAACACGCCTTCGATCATCTTGCGCACGACCTTCGAGCCATCCACCACCATGATGCGTGGCGTGGCTGTGTCTGAAAGTCGGAATCCGGGTGTGCTCATGGCCGGCGGTCAAAGATCGGTAGGCCGAGTCTGCCTCAGATGATGGCCGCTGGCGAGCCATGCCCCCAGCCAACCAGCGAAACCTGCGACGGCCAGCAACATTCCGGCGCCGGCCACGCCCAGGCCCTGCAGCCGGAACTGGCCGCCATAGCTGGCGAGCAGGTCGGCCAGGGAGGATTGCAGTGCGACGCCGGCGGCGGCGAGCAGTCCCAGCGCAAGCAAGCCGGCAGCCACGCCGTAGCAGAGACCGAGATAGACGAAGGGCCGGCGCACGAAGCCGTCGGTGGCGCCGAGCTGCTGCATCACCGCGATCTCCTCGCGGCGCGCGCCGATCTCCAGCCGCACGGTGTTGCCGACCACCAGCAGTACGCCCAGTCCCAGCAAGGCGGCGACCACCCAGAGCAGCCGCTCGCCGAAGGCCAGCCAGGCCGACAGCCGCTCGCGCCACACGGCGTCGTGCTGCACCAGATCGGCCTCGGGCAGACGGCGCAGGATCTCGGCCAGCGCCTTGCCGTCGTCGCGCGGTTGCACGACCAGCACGCTGGGCAGCGGGTTTTGATCGAGCAGATCCAGCGAATCGGCCAGATCGCTCATCTGCCGGAACTCGGCCAGACCCTGTTCCGGCGTCCTGATCGTCACCGCAGCGACGTCCGGGCGCTGGCGCAAACCGTCGGCCACGCGCTGCGCCGTCGCGGCATCGGCCGCAGGCTTGAGGAACACGGAAATCTCGCGCGATTCGCGCACGTTGCCGGAAAACCGTTCGATATTCGCCAGCGCCACGCCCAACCCCAGCGGCAAGGCGATCGCCACCGCCATCACGCCGATGGTCAGCAGGCTGGCGATCGGGCGCCGCAGCAGGCGACCCAGGCTCGAAAACAACGAATAGGCGTGCTGCTCGCGCCAGGCGCGGAAGCGTCGCAGGAAACCGCCTTCGCCGACGCGCTTGCCCGCGCTCATGGCGCCAGTTCCTCGGGCGAGATGTCGTCGGCGAGCTTGCCGTGATCGAGCACCAGTACGCGCCGGCGCATGCGCTTGACCAGGGCGAGGTCGTGGCTGGCGATCATGACGGCCGTGCCCTGCGCCGGCATCGCGGCGAACAGTTGCATGATCTCCGCCGCGAGCGTCGGATCGAGATTGCCGGTCGGCTCGTCGGCGAGCAGCAGGCGGGGCTGCGAGACCATCGCGCGGGCGATGCCGACGCGTTGCTGTTCGCCCGCCGACAGTTCGCCCGGGCGGGCGCGTTCGCGGGCGCCCAGCCCGACCTTGTCGAGCATCACGCGCACGCGCTTGCCCACCTCGGCCGAGGGCGTGCCGGCGATCAACAAGGGCAAGGCGACGTTCTCGTACACGCTGCGATCGGTCAGCAGCCGATGATCCTGGTGCACGACGCCGACGCGCCGGCGATGCAGGGCGACCTGTCGGCCCCGCACCTTCGCGAGATTGCGCTCTTCCACCAGCACGGCACCGCGCGAGGGGCGCTCGGACAGGTGGATCAGGCGCAGCAACGTGCTCTTGCCGGCGCCGGAGTGCCCGGTGACGAAGAGCAGTTCGCCCTCCGCCACGGAAAAACTGAGGTCGCTCAGCGCGACATGCGGCCCGGGGTAGGTTTTGCTGACGCCGTCGAAACGGAGCAGGGGCATGGGCTTCGATCCTTGAAGGCCGGAGTGTGCCGCGACCCGGTCAATCTTTCGAGAGCGCCACCCAGGATTTCACCCTGGCCGCCATGCGCTTGAGGAAAGACTCCTTCGAAACGCCCACGACAGGCGGCGCCACCGGCAGTTTCGTCGTGATGACCGCACTCGCCGTCGCCGCCGCCTGTTCGGCCGGACGCGGGCCGCGGCGACCGCGCTTGCGCGACGAATGCTCGCCGCCCTCGCGACGCGGCGCGTTCGGATCCTGCGGTCGGGCCGCACGTGTTTCGCCGTTGGCCGCCGCCGGACGTTCCTCGCGGCGCGACTGGCCGTCGCGGCGCGGACCGCGCGAGCCGTCGCGTCGCCCGCCGCCGGGGCCGCCACGGCCTCCGCCGGATTTCGGGCCGCGGCCGCTGGCCTCCATCTCGGCGCGGGCTTCGCGGAAGATGTCGGCGATCGATTCTTCCTTCTCGCCGTCCGCGCCCACCACGCGTTCGCGCGGCGCGCGCGGGATCGCGGTCAGCAGCTCGGCGGTGACCGGCTCGACCGGGATCTTCTGCTCGATGTAAGCCTCGATCGCCGGCAGGCCCTGGGCATAGATCTCGCAGGCGAAGCTGATCGCATCGCCCTCGGCGCCGAGGCGCGCGGTACGGCCGATGCGGTGCACGTAGTCCTCGGCCTCGAACGGCAGGTCGAAGTTGTAGACATGGCTGACGTTGTCGATGTGCAGGCCGCGCGCAGCGACATCGGTCGCGACCAGGATCTCGAGCTCGCCGCGCTGGAATTTCGCCAGCAGGCTCTGGCGCTTCTTCTGCGGCACGTCGCCGGACAGAACGCCGACGCGGTAGTGCGCGCGCTCCAGGGCGCGGGCGACTTTCTCGACCCAGGCCTTGGTATTGACGAAGACCATCGTGCGATTGGCCTCGGTCCGCGACAGCAGGCCGATCAGCAGCGGCAGCTTTTCTTCGTTCGCCGGCAGGTACATGCGCTGGCGCACGCGGGCGGCGGTGACGGTTTCGGCTTCGACGACCAGCTTTTCCGGCTCGTTCATGTGCTCGTAGGCGAGTTCGAGCACGCGGTGGCTCAGCGTCGCCGAGAACAGCAGGTTCTGGCGCTCATGCGGGCCGGGCATGCGCCGCAACAGGAAGCGGATGTCCTTGATGAAGCC
>CAYWHO010000106.1:0-7498 GCA_964458195.1 uncultured Arenimonas sp. | reverse complement strand
CCGCCGCATCATCCGCATCGGGCGCACCGCGCACCAGCGCGGTCAAACGCTGCCAGTTGGACGCCGGCCACAGGCGGGACAGTTCGCCCGACTGCTGCAGGCCCATCTGCTTGACCACGCGCTGCGCCAGCGCGCGGCTGTTGAGCAGGCCGATCTGCGTTTCGAGGAAGTTCGCGTTGTAGCCCATCGGCTCCACGCCCTCGAACTTGGTCACCTGCAGCGTGTCGTTCTCGACCTGCACGATGGAGGTCGAACGGTAGATCGGCGTGGTCAACATGGTCTTGACCAGGGCGATGATCAGCACCATCGCGAGCGTCGCAATCACGGTCCAGCGGCGCTTTAGCAGGATGCGCCAGTAATCGAGCAGGTTGATTTCCTCGTCCTGCTCGGTGTTCTCCGGGGTACGCAGTTCCAGGCTCAGCGCCTGCTGCTGTCGCGCTACAGCCAACGCGGAGGTACGCTGCTCCAGGCTCGGAGTCGGCAGGCGTTCCGGTTCTGGCTCTTGCCCGGAAGGATCGTTGGGATTGTGTTGCATGGGGAAGTCCGGAAAGGGCGTCAGAAGATGCCGAAGAAGCTGAAGACCGGCAGCGTCTCGATGAAGCGGCGCAAAGCGGACTTGGAACCGGATTCGTCGACGACGATGATGTCGTCGCCGTAGATCTGCGGGTCCTCGGAGGTGCCGGCACGAATCGCCTTCAGGTCGAACTTGGCGCCCATCTTCTTGCCGTCCACCTGGCGGAATACCACGATGCCCTGCAAATCGGCGATGTTGGTCACGCCGCCGCCCATCGCGATCGCCTGCAGCAGCGACGTCCTGCCGCTGATCGGGTAGATGCCGGGCTTGTTGATGGCGCCTTCCATCGTGATGCGCTGGCTGGCGTACTCCTTGACGAACACGGTGACCTGCGGGTTCTGCAGGAAGCTGGCGTCGAGCTTGGCGGCGATCAGTTTCTCGAGTTCCTGCGCGGTCAAGCCACCGGCCTGGACCACGCCGATCAACGGCAGGGAAATCTGCCCGAGCGTGTTCACGCGCACCGTGCGATTCAACTCGTCCACCTGGAAGACGCTGACCTCGATCAGGTCCTGCGGCCCCATCCGGTACTCGGACACGCCGGTATAGGCGCCCGCCTCCGTACGCGTATCCGGCGCCGGCATCGGTACGCCGGCCGCGCCCCGCTGCGCCCCACCCGTGCGGGCCGACCCCGAACTGGCGCAAGCGCCCAGCATCAGCGTCAACAGGCAAACCAGGGCGAAGCGCATGAGCGAGCGTGGATTCATGGGGGGTACCGAGAGGGATGAATGGATTATGCGTTACCGAACCAACGATGCCATAGCGTGCGCCGGGTCGCAGAAGCGGGCCGTTCAGGCAGGGGCGGCAGGCGTTCCGGGGGCAGGTCGTCCAGGATGCCCTGCGGCCGCGTACGCACCATATGCCAGGACTCGGCTTCGCCGACGCGCATCGCCGCCGCCTCGCGGCCCTCGGCCAGCAGCGGCGGACGGGCCGAAACATGATGGGAATCGGAGGCGAGCACATGCACCAGGCGCTCATCGAGCAGGCGTTCGCCCCAGTAGCGCGGGCGCTTGCCGAATCGACCGGTCAGTGCGCCTGCCGTCACCTGCATCCAGGCGCCCGCCCGGGCAAGACGCACGAAGATCTCGTAGTGGTCCTCGATCCAGCTCAGGCGTTCCGGGTGGGTGATCACCGGGACGATGCCCATCGTCATCAGCTGGAACACCGAATCCTCGAATCGCGGCGGCGCCACGTGATGCGGCGGTTCGAGCAACAGGTAACGGCTGTTGTTGAGGGTGGGAATGCGCCCGGCGCGGATCGACGCGCCGAGATCCGGCGCCAGGTGCGTGTCCGCCCCGACTACGAGCGTCAGGTCGATGCCCTCGTCGCGCAGGATCGCCTGCAAGCGCGATACCGCGCCGACGATGCCTTCGCGATCGTTCTCGTAGAGCCCGGGATAAATATGCGGCGTACAGGCGATGACGCGGATCCCGTCGTCCACCGCGATGCGCGCCATCGCCAGCGATACCTGCAAATCGGGCGCACCGTCGTCGATGCCCGGCAGCAGGTGGCAGTGCAGATCGATCATGCCGTCGTTGGCGCCCGCGCTCATGTCAGTGCGACCGTGGCCAGCGCCCAGCGGCGCAACACCGGGAAGGCGCGGAAGAATTTCACTGCCCGCTCGCGATCGGCGGTCAACCGGTAATGCACGGCGATCAGTACGAAGAAGGCGGCCACCAGCAGCGGCGGATACACGCCCAGCTTCATCGCGATAGCGGCCCCCACGCCGAGCGCCGCCGACACGAACATCAGGACCAGCGCGATCGTGGTGGGCGAATACCCGGCGTCGAGCAGCAGGTGATGCAGGTGGTCGCGATCGCCGGCGAAAGGCGAGCGCCCCTGGCGCAGGCGGCGCAGGATCAGGCTCACGCAATCGATCAGCGGCAGGGCGATCGTCCAGGGGCCGAGCACGGGCGACACCGGATGCACGGGATTTTGCGACAGGCGCACGGCCGTCCAGGCGATCACGAAGCCCAACACCATGCTGCCGGCATCGCCGAGGAAAACGATCGCGCGCGGCAACCCGGGACGGCGCATGTTCCAGAACAGGAAGCCGGCCACCGCCGCGGCCGCCGTCACCAGTCGCTCGGCTGAAGCGTTGTTGCCGGCATACAGCGCGAACGCGGCGAACAACAGCAGGGAAACCAGAGCCTGGCCGCCGGCGAAACCGTCCACGCCATCGGCCATGTTCAAGGCATTGATCACGCCGACCACGACGAACACGGTCACCGGCAACGAGACCCACCAGCCGAGGTGGAAGCCCCGGATGCCGACCACGTCGGACAATTGCTGCGCTGAAACGCCTCCGATCAGCACCATGACCAGGGCCGCCGCGATCTGCACGCCGATCCGGTACTTCCAGTTCAGGTCGTACAGATCATCGAGCACGCCCACGACCAACAACATGCCGCCAGCGACATAGAAGGCGAGCATCGCCGACGAGGCGATGTCGCCGAAGGCGGCGGCGCAGACCACCATCGCGAACAGGATCGTCAGGCCGCCATGCGCGGCGGTCGGCGCCTGGTGCTGCTTGCGTCCACCGGGCCGATCGGTCAGGCCGACGCGTTCGGCCAGCGGACGCGTCAGCGGGATCAGCACGGCCACCAGGACGAAGGCCAGCATCGCCCGGATCCACCCCTGGGTGTCGATCTGCTGCCAAAGACTCAGGTACGACTGCATAGATTCCCCTACCGACCCAGCGCGCCCCCCGGTCGCGCGAGCAGGACGCCTCAGCGCCCGTATTGATCTTCGAAACGGACGATATCGTCCTCGCCCAGATACGAACCCGATTGCACCTCGATCAGTTCCAGCGGCATCTTGCCGGGGTTCTCCAGCCGATGCCGGCTGCCCAGCGGAATGTAAGTGCTCTGGTTCTCGCTGAGCGTGAACACCTTGTCGTCGCAGGTCACGCGCGCCGTGCCGCTGACGACGATCCAATGCTCGGCCCGGTGGTGATGCATCTGCAGGGACAACGCGGCACCCGGTTTGACCACGATGCGCTTGACCTGGAATCGCGTCCCGTTGTCCACGCTGTCGTAACTGCCCCAGGGGCGATAGACCTTGCGGTGCCAGGTCGCCTGCGGACGTTCGGCCTGCTTGAGCCGCGTCACGATGTCCTTGACCTGCTGCACGCGGTCCTTGTGCGCAACCAGCACCGCGTCGTCGGTATCCACGACGACGACATCCTCGAGCCCGAGCAGGGCCACCAGGCGCTTGTCGCCCAGCGCCAGCGTATTCCGGCAATCCTGCGCCAGCACGTCGCCGCGATGCGCATTGCCGTCGCCATCCTGCTCGGCGACTTCCCACAGCGCCGACCACGATCCCACATCGTTCCATCCGACGTCGATCGGCAGCACGCGCGCGGCCTGGGTCCTTTCCATGACGGCATAGTCGATCGAATCGCTGGGGCAGGCCGCGAAGGATTCGCGATCGAGCCGCAGGAAATCGCTGTCGCGCTTGCCGCGCGCCAGGGCGTCGCGGGCGCGCTCGATCATCGCCGGCTGGGTCTTGCCCAGTTCCTCGAGATAACGCGAGGCGCGGAACGCGAACATGCCGCTGTTCCAGAAATATTCGCCGCTGGCGAGATAGGACTCGGCCGTCGCCAGGTCGGGCTTTTCGACGAAACGTTCGACGGCGCGCGCGCCGCCTTCGGCCGAAGCCGCCGCCTTGATATAGCCGTAGCCGGTTTCGGGCGCCGTCGGCACGATGCCGAAAGTGACCAGGGCTCCCTGCTCCGCCGCCGGCAAGGCGGCCAACACGGCGGCCCGGAACCCGGCTTCGTCGCGAATCACATGATCCGAGGGCAGGACCAGCAACACAGGATCATCGCCCGCGGCCATCGCCTGCAGCGCGGCCACGGCGATCGCCGGCGCGGTATTGCGACCCATCGGTTCGAGCAGGAGGGCGGACGGTGCCGCCCCGACCTGACGCAGTTGTTCGGCCACGACGAACCGATGTTCTTCGTTGGCCACGACCAGGGGCGTCTCCGCGCCCGGCAGGCCGCGCAGGCGCAGTGCCGTCTGCTGCAGCAGCGAATGCTCGCCGATCAGGGGAATGAACTGCTTCGGATAGGCCTCCCGCGACAGGGGCCAGAGCCGCGTGCCGGAACCGCCGGACAACAGGACGGGAACGAGTGTGCTCATGCGCTCGGAAACAGGAAGGGCTGAAGTATCATGCCACGCTCGTGCTTCCACCTGATGACCCGCTTCAACAACCCGCCCCATCCCACTGAACCGCATGGCCCTTGCCTCCCGAACCGCCCAGCGCCTGGACTGGACCTGCCAGGCCCTCCAAGACCCTTCGGCCCGGCTGGAAGGGGCCAGCGCCGACGCCAGCTTCCGCAGCTACTGGCGATGCGAGTCGGGGGGGCGCACCTGGATCGTCATGGACGCGCCGCCGGACCGGGAGGACATCCGTCCTTGGCTGGACGTCGCCGCCCGCCTGAACGCCGCCGGTCTGCATGCGCCCGAGATCGCCGCCAGCGATGCCGAACAGGGTTTCGTGCTGATGTCCGATCTCGGCACGCGCCTGTACCTGCCGGAACTGGACGATGCCTCGGTGGATTCGCTGTACGGCGATGCGCTTGAGGCGATGTTCGTCATGCAAACGCGCGTCGATGCCGGCGGCCTGCCCGCCTACGACGAAGCGCGGCTGGTGGCGGAAATGGAACTGCTGCCGGAATGGTTCCTGAAAAGGCATCTGGGCCACACGCCCGAATGCGAAGAATGGGACGTCGTCGAATCCGCGTTCCGCGCGCTGGAGAAATCGGCGCGCGCGCAACCGCAGGCATTCGTGCATCGCGACTACCATTCGCGCAACCTGCTGATCACCGCCACGCGAAACCCGGGCATTCTCGATTTCCAGGACGCCGTGGTCGGCCCCGTCACCTACGATCTCGTTTCCCTGTTGCGCGACTGTTACATCGCCTGGCCGGAGCACCGCGTATATGCCTGGGTCGATGCCTATCGCCTGCGCCTGGCGGATGCCGGCATCGCCGTCGGCGATGCCGCGCAGTTCCGACGGCAATTCGACCTGATGGGGCTGCAACGCCACATCAAGGTGCTCGGCATCTTCTGCCGGCTCTGGTACCGCGACGGCAAGGCCGGCTACCTCAACGACCTGCCGCTGGTCTGGCGCTATACGCGCGAGGTCGGGCGTCGTTATCCGGAAACGAGCGAACTGATTGCGCTGATCGAACGCGTGCTCGGCGAGCGCGACATCACCCGCCCCCTGGCCTGAGTACGCCATGCGCGCCCTGATCTTCGCGGCCGGAAAAGGCGAGCGCATGCGTCCGCTGACCGAGAGCACGCCGAAGCCGTTGCTGGCGGTCGGCGGCAAACCGCTGATCGAATGGCATCTGGAGAAACTCGCGGCCGCCGGCATCGCCGAGGTCGTGATCAACATCGCCTGGCTCGCCGATCGTTTCGAGCCGGCGCTCGGCGATGGTTCGCGCTGGGGCCTGCGCCTGCACTATTCGTACGAAGGCGCCGAACCGCTGGAAACCGGCGGCGGCATGCTGCAGGCGTTGCGCTGGCTCGGCGACGCGCCCTTCCTCGCGGTCAACGGCGACATCTGGAGCGATCACGACTTCGCGAATTTGCCGAAGCAACCGCCGGGTCTCGTCCACCTGGTGATGGTGGACAACCCGGTGCAGCATCCAGGCGGCGACTTCGCCCTCGACGACGAAGGCCGGCTGCATTCGGAGGGCGAAACGAGACTGACGTTCGCCGGCATCGGCGTTTATCGCCGCGAACTGCTGGACGGCTGGCGCGCCATCGTCGGCGACGCGCCCGGCGCGAACGAAACGCCGCCGCGTTTCAAGCTCGCGCCCATGCTGCGCGCCGCGATGCGTTCCGGCCGCGCGACCGGCGAGCATCATCGCGGTCGCTGGACCGATGTCGGTACGCCGGAACGGCTGACGCAACTGGATCGGCAGCTGCGCGAGACATGAGCGCCTGATGGTTGGTGGTGGGCCAGGGCCCACCCTACGGGGCACTCGCGTAAACGTGTTGGTGGTGGGACAAGGCCCACCCTACGGAGTCGGCAGGAAGCGACGCAGGAAAGGCACCGTGATGCGCCGCTGCGCCGCCAGGCTTTCGCGATCGAGCCGGTCGAGCAGCGCGGTTAGGCTGGCGAGATCGCGACCGACGCGGCGGAAGAGGAAATCGAGCACCGCATCGTCGAGTTCGAGTCCGCGGCGCTCGGCCCGTTGCCGCAGCACGAGGCGGCGTCCGGCTTCGTCGAGCGGGTCCAGGGAAAGACGCGTGCATTGTTCCAGGCGCGAACGCAGATCTGGCAGGCTCAGCGGCAGTGCCGACGGCATAGTCTGCGCGGCATAAATCAGCTGGCAAGCTTCTGCGCGCGCGCGATTGTGAAAATGGAATAGCGCCTCTTCGTCGCCGCGATGTCCGGCGATCGCTTCCACGCCGTCGAGGCAGACCAGGGCGAAACGTTCCGCGCCAACGAGGGCATCGCCCAGTCGGCCCGACAGGGTCGCCAGCGGAAGGTAGGTCGCCGCAGCTCCGCGCTGCTGCGCTTCGGCGCAGGCCGCCAGCAGCAGATGCGTCTTGCCGCTGCCGGCGGCACCGGCCAGGAAGAGCCAGTCCTGGCGTTCTCCGCGCGCGACCTGTTCGACCAGCGCGCGAACCTCCGCCTGGCCGACGAAAGCGTCCAGGCGTTGATCGGGCGGGAAACGCAGCGCGAGCGGAAGTTGCGGCGTCACACGTCGGGTCGCGCGGGCGGCGCGGCGTCCGGCAGGAGCTCGCGTTGCGCCGGATCGGTATCGGTCGCCGGCGCGGTTCCGTCGGGAGGGTCTTCGGCGCCGTAGAGATGGCTTTCGGTGTAGTGCCGGTAGGCGTAGCGCAGCCCCACCATCGCCACCGCGGCCACGGGCAGCGCCAGCAACACGCCGAGGAAGCCGAACAACTG
>CAYWHO010000105.1:1512-7540 GCA_964458195.1 uncultured Arenimonas sp. | reverse complement strand
CGAGCATGCCGTCGCCCAGGGTGAAGCGACCGTCCGCGCGCTCGATGCGCAGCCGGGGCTTGCCTTCGCCGATGATGGACAGGCGCCGCACCTGCAGGGATTCGACGACCAGCGTGACCGGCATGTCCAGCGCCGGCAGGATTTCCGGCCAACGCGGCAATTCGAATGGCTCGTCCGAGGGCGCGAACACGAGCTTCGCGTCATCCACTTCCACGCGCGAGATCTGCAGCCGACCGCTGAGCAGGGGCCACAGGGTCTGCTGCACGCGCAGGTGTTTCGCCTCGATGCGCAGGTCGTCGTAAGCGAAACGCAGACCATGGACATCGAGGCTGTCCGACAAGCGCCCGTCCATGCGGTCCCACTCGACGCTCGAACCGGCAGGCAACAGGGCGATGACGCGCGCCAACAGCCAGTCGCGGCCGCCATCGCTGTTGAGTATCCAGGTCGCCATGCCGGCGACCAGCAGGCCGAGAATCAGCGCGAGCAAAAACAGCCAACGCAGGCTGCGCCACAGGTAACGCGCGCCGCGGGCGAGCCGGCTCACAGGTCGGGCCCGATGCTGATGTGCAGGCGCAGGCCCTTCTCCGGGCCGTCGAGGCCACGCGCAAGATCCACGCGTACCGGACCGACCGGCGAACGCCAGCGCAGGCCGAGGCCGACGCCCTTCTTCGGATCGAACTTGTCGGTATAGGCATCGCCGACATCGACGAAGACCGCGCCACCCCAGGTCGGCGTGAACATGCGCTCGAACTCGACGCTGGCCACGGCCAGGTGCTTGCCGCCGTAGTTGGTGTTGCCGACCCGCTCGCCGATGGCCTTGTAGCCGTAACCGCGCACGCTGTGGTCGCCGCCGGCATAGAAACGCAGCGAAGGCGGGAACAGATCAAAATCATCGGTGATCGTCGTGCCGAGTTCGCCGCGCAGCAGCAGGCGGTTGCCATCGCCGAGACCGCGGATGTACTTGGCTTCGGCATGAAGCTGCATGAACCCGAGATCCGAGCCCAGTCCGCCCGGCCCACCCCGCAGATCGAGTGCGAGTTTCTTGCCGTCGCGCGGCGTCACCGGATCGTCGAACCAGCGCCGCTCGGCCGAGAGCGACAAAAAGGTCAGGCTGACGAATTCGTCCTGCGGCACGATCTTCAGCAGGGAATCGAAGCGCTCGCGCCGGTGGTTCAGGCCGGCGAGCAGGCTCCATCCGCGCCAACGGCCGCTGCGGGTGAAGCCGGCATCGGCGTATTCGGTGTCGATGTCGTTGATGCGCTCGCGCCGTGCCGCCAGGCCGATGCCGTACCAGCCGTCCAGCCAGGCGAAGGCGGGAATGCGGTACTCGGCGGTGAAATGGTTCTTCTCTTCCGCCAGCCCGAGGCTGAGCAACATCTTGTGACCGCGCGCATTCAACCAGCGACGTTCGAGGCCGAGATCGATGCCGGCGCCGCTGTCGCTGCCGTAGCTGAGGCCGGCGCGATACACGCTGCGCTTGGCCGGCGTCAGGCTGACTTTGATCGGCACGCGGCCATCGGCCTTCTTTTCCGTTTCCGGCAACAGGCTGATGCCGGCGAAATAATCCAGGTCGGTCAGCGAGGTCTGCAGGCGCAGCAGCTGCGTCTGGTCGAAGGGGTCGCCAGGTTTCCACGGCACCAGTTTCTCGAGCAGGCCCGGGCGGAAGGGGTGGCCCTCGAACATCACATCGCCGAAGCCGTAGCGTTCGCCGCTCTGCCAGGCCAGGGCGATGTCGGCAGCGTGCTCGGCGCGCGTCACTTCGACGCGATGCTGCTGGAGTTCGGCGTCGAAGTAGCCGCGCTCTTCCAGCCGGCGCGTGATCGCCAGCTTGCCGGTCTCGTAATCGCCATGGTGCATGGCTTCGCCGGGCTTCGGATGGAAGCCCGTCAACAGCATCGCGACTTCGCCGTCCTCGTGCGCCGGACCTTGCACGGACAACGCGAGCTCGCGCACGCGCACCGGCTCACCGGGCTTCACCACGAGCACGACCGTGACCGCATCGCCATCGCGCTCGATCGCGGCCTCGGCCTCGGCATCGTAATAGCCGAAGGGCTCGAGGCCTTCCTGCACCTCATCCGGTGCCGCGCGCAGGTAGTAGGACAAGCGCGTCTCGGTCAGTCGTGCGCGCCGTTCAGGGTCGAGTTTTTCGATCGACAGATGCGCGCGCACATTGGCTTCGAGCACGGTATCGAGGCCGTCGATGCGGATCGCCCGCAATTCCAGCGCCTGTAGCGGGAGAGCGAATGCACAGGCGAGGACGAGGGCGGCAAGACGGCGCATGCGCCAAGCTTAACCGAGGCATGCCGGTTTCATGCCGGTATCGGGCGCGGGCGCTGCGCCCTTATTCAGGCGGCGCGATGCCGGAGACCGCGGCTCAGGCCAGCAGGGCCACTTCCGCGACGGTAGCGAAACGGTCGGCCACGCGTTTGAGCAGGGCGAGGCGATTGCGGCGCAGTTCGGCATCGTCGGCCATCACCATCACGCCGTCGAAGAAAGCGTCCACCGGCGCGCGCAACTGCGCCAAGCGCCGGAGCACGCCGACGTAGTCGCGATCGGCCAGCAGGGGATCGGTCGCGGCGATGGCGGCGTTGACCGCGTCGTTGAGCTCGCGCTCGGCGCTGGCTTCCAGTCGCTGCGGATCGACCTGCGCAGGGATCGTTTCGTCGGTCTTCTTCAGGATATTGCGGATGCGCTTGTTCGCCGCCGCCAGCGCTTCGGCCTCGGGCAGCGCGGCGAATTCGCGGATGGCGCGCAGGCGACGGCCGAAATCGAGCAACGAAGCCGGCCGCAGGTCGGCGACCGCATCGAACTGCGCGCCGGTGAAGCCCTGGTCGGCGTAATAGCCGCGCAGGCGATCGAGGATGAAGTCGAGGACCTCGGCGACGCGCTGCTCGCGGTGCTGCGGCGTGATCTCGTCGGCGGCCTTGTCGAACGCCTCGCGGATCTTCGCCTTGTCGCCGTCCTTGTGGCGGACGATCTCGCGCTGCAGGTGATGATCGATCAGGTCGTTGGCGCGCGCGATGGCTTTCGGCAGATCGATCTCCAGTCCGCCCTCGAGGATGGTGCGCGCCAGGCCCAGGGCGTTACGGCGCAGGGCGAACGGATCCTTGTTGCCGGTCGGCTTCAAGCCTGCGGAGAAACCGCCGGCCAGCGTATCGAGGCGCTCGGCGATCGCCAGTACCTGGCCGAGCGGCGAGGCGGCGATCGAATCGCCGGCGAAGCGCGGCTGGTAAGCGTGATCGATGGCGTCCGCGACGATGCCCATTTCGCCGGCGGCGCTGGCGTAATGGCGGCCGGCGATACCCTGCAGCTCGGGGAATTCGTTGACCAGGCGCGATTGCAGGTCGGCTTTCGACAACTCGGCCGCGCGTCGCGCCAGCGTTTCGTCGGCGGCGACTTCCTGCGCGACCGCGTCAGCCAGGGCGACGACGCGCGCGGTCTTGTCGGCATAGCTGCCGAGCTTCTGCTGGTAGGTGACCGTCTTCAGGCCTTCGGCCATCGACGCCAAACCCTGCTTGCGGTCCTCGTCGAAGAAGAACTGGGCGTCGGCGAAACGCGGGCGGATGACGCGCTCGTAGCCCTTGCGTACCTCGGCCTCGTCGCGCGATTCGATATTGGCCACGCCGATGAAATGTTCGGTCAGGCGATGCTCGGCGTTCAGCACCGGGAAGAACTTCTGGTTCGCCTCCAT
This sequence comes from uncultured Arenimonas sp., assembly GCA_964458195.1. Lineage (GTDB taxonomy): Bacteria > Pseudomonadota > Gammaproteobacteria > Xanthomonadales > Xanthomonadaceae > Arenimonas. Next base: position 3,849 of record CAYWHO010000105.1, on the reverse strand, counting down.
CGTCGAGATCAGCGCTTCCTGCGGCACGCGCAGGAACTCGCGCTCGAACGAGCACAGCACCGCCTTCGGCCATTCCACCAGGCAGTTCACTTCCTCCAGCAACGCTTCCGGTACGCGGGCGATGCCGTCGACTTCGGCCGCCGCGGCATCGATGCCGTCGCGCACGCGCTCGCGGCGCTCGACCGGGTCGACCAGCACGTGGGCGCCGCGCAGCGAATCGATGTAGTCCTCCGGCCGCGAAATCCACACCGGCTTCGGCGAATGGAAGCGATGGCCGCGACTCATGCGATCGGCCTTCAGGCCGAGGATCTCGCAATCGACGACGTCCTTGCCCAGCAACAGCACCAGCCAGTGCACGGGTCGCACGAAGGCGATGTCGCGATTGCCCCAACGCATCGGCTTCGGTACCGGCAGGGCCTTCAACGCTTCCCCGACGATCTCCGGCAACAAGGCCGCGGTCGCCGCGCCGGGTTTTTCGCTGCGCGCGATGAAGCGCTCGCCCTTGTTGTCGGTCGTGCGCTGCAACTGGTCGACCGCCAGGCCGTTCTTCGCCGCGAAACCGAGCAGGGCCGGTGTCGGCTGGCCGTTCGCATCCAGGCCGATGTTCAGATACGGGCCCAGAACTTCGGACGACTGCGTCGGCTGTTGCAGGGCCACTTGTTCGACCAGCACGGCCAGGCGACGCGGCGAATAGAGCATCCGGGCGCTTTCGCGCGCGAAGCCAAGGCCGCGTTTCTCCAGCCCGGCCAACACGCCGTCGTAGAAGGCCTGCGCCAGGTCAGGCAGGGCTTTCGGCGGCAGTTCTTCCGTGCCGAGTTCGATCAGTAGAGGGGCGTGAGTGCTCATGAACGGTCCTGATTCGCCGCTTCGCCGCCGTCGGGTCCGTAGAAAAACACCCAGGCAGCGAAATCGGCGCTGAAATCCTCGAAACGATGCTCCATGCCGGCGAGCACGAACAGCGTCTCGCCGGTCACGAAGGGACGGCGTTCGCCGTCGCAGAAAAATACGCCGCTGCCGGCGGCGATCACATACAGCTCGTCGCGACGATGCGGTTGCTGTTTGTCGCTGCCGATCGGCCGGTAGATTTCGATCTCCAGGCTGCCGTGCCGGAACAGCGTGGCGAAGCGCGCATCCGCCGGGATGGCGGCGAGTGCGGCGTCGATGGTCAGTCGCGACGGCAAGGGATTCATGTCGTCGGTACCGGGGCGTCGAAGGGCACGTGGTAGCGCGCGAACAAGGGCAAGACCTGGTAGCGATCGAGACGCACGAGCAGGGACGGATAGGCCGACAGATCGAACGGCACGGCCTCGCGCACATAGGTGAGGAAGCAGGCGAACGTGATGTCGGCCTGCGTCATCGCCTCGCCGGCCAGCCAGGGCGCATCGCCCCGCGCGACGCACAGGTCTTCGATCGCCGCCAGCGCGCCCTGCAACTGCAGACGGCAACGCGCGACGAAGGGCTCGTGGAATTTTTCCGCCGGCCGGAAAACGCGCTCCATCACGATGAGCAGCGCCTTGTCCACCGCACCGGTGGCCAGCGCCATGACCCGCAGCGCTGCGCTGCGCATTTCGCCGTGCGGCGGCAACAGCGCGCGTTCGCTGCCGGCCGCGCGATCGAGATGATCGAGGATCATCGAGGATTCGATCAGGACTTCGCCGGAGTCGAGCACCAGGGTCGGCACGCGCCCGAGCGGATTGAATTCGCGGATGCGATCGAAGTCCTTGCCCACCGACCAGTTGCGATGCTCGAAGGGCAGGCCGAGCGCATCCAGGCTCACCGCAACGCGGCGAACGAAGGGCGAATCGAACATGCCGATCAGGACGGTCATGGCGGTTCTCAGGCAGCGACGGCGCCGCGCAGGCCCGGGAAACCGAGCTTCTCGCGCTGCGCGTGGTAGGCCTCGGCCACCGACTTGGCGAGGTTGCGCACGCGCAGGATGTAGCGCTGGCGTTCGGTGACCGAAATCGCACGGCGCGCATCGAGCAGGTTGAAGCTGTGCGAGGCCTTGCAGACCTGGTCGTAGGCCGGCAAGGGCAAACCCAGTTCGATCAGTTTCAGGGCTTCGGCTTCGCATTCGTCGAAACGGCGGAACAACACCTCGACGTTCGCGTGCTCGAAGTTGTAGGCGCTCTGCTCGACTTCGTTCTGGTGATAGACGTCGCGGTAATACACCGGGCCCTGCGGACCGACGGTCCAGACCAGGTCGAAGACGTTGTCGACGTTCTGCAGGTACATGCAGAGACGTTCGAGGCCAGAAGTTATTTCGCCGGTGACCGGACGGCACTCCAGGCCGCCGGCCTGCTGGAAGTAGGTGAACTGCGTGACTTCCATGCCGTT
>CAYWHO010000105.1:0-1502 GCA_964458195.1 uncultured Arenimonas sp. | reverse complement strand
GGCGCCGAGCGTCGGCGAGTCCCAGTTGTCCTCGACGAACCGCAGGTCGTGCACCAGCGGATCCACGCCCAGCGCCTTGAGCGATTCCAGATACAGGTCGAGGATATTGTCGGGATTGGGCTTCATCACCACCTGGTACTGGTAGTAACGCTGCAGGCGGTTCGGATTCTCGCCGTAGCGGCCGTCGGTCGGACGGCGGCAGGGCTGCACATAGGCGGCGTTCCACGGCTCGGGACCGAGCGCACGCAGGAAGGTGGCCGGATGGAAGGTGCCGGCGCCGACCTCGAGATCGAGCGGCTGGATCAGGACGCAGCCCTGGTCGGCCCAGTACTGGTTGAGCCGAAGGATCAGCTCCTGGAATGTCGGTGCGTTCATCGGGAAAACCGGGGATGCAAACCCGGCTAGTATAACGGGGCCTTCATGGCCTCCCCCGCGTTTGTGCCCCGTTTGCCCGTCCGATGAAGCCTTTCCTGATCCTCGAAACCGGTCTGCCGATCGATGCGCTGCGTCGCCACGGCAGCTTCGGGCACTGGATCCGGGTCGCGGCCGGCCTGCATGGGCGCGAGGTGCGCGAATGCCGGGTCGCCTGCGGCGAAAACCTGCCCGATGCGTCCGACTATGCCGGCGTGTTCATCACCGGCTCGGGCGCCATGGTCAGCGACCGCGAAGCCTGGAGCGAACGCAGCGCCGACTGGCTGCGCGACGCGGCCGAAGCCGGCAAGCCCCTGTTCGGCATCTGCTACGGCCACCAGCTGCTCGCGCATGCCCTTGGCGGCGAGGTGCACTACAACCCGCGGGGGCGCGAAATGGGCACGGTGCCGCTGGATCTGGCGCCCAGCGCCGCGGACGATCCGCTGTTCGCCGGCCTGCCGCGCCGGATGCCGGCGCAGACCACGCATCTGCAGACGGTGCTCAAGCCGCCGACGAACGCGCAGGTGCTGGCGAGTTCGGAGAAGGACGATTGCCAGGCCTTTCGTTGGGGCGAGCAGGTCTGGGGCGTGCAGTTCCACCCGGAATTCAGCGCGGACATGATGCGCGGCTATATCCAGGCGCGGCGCGAAGCGCTCGAGCGCGAAGGCATCGCCCATCGCGAGCTGCTGCGGTCGGTGAAGCCTTCGCCGCAGGCACGCCGCGTGCTGAAGCGGTTCGTGCATCGCGCGCGGCGTCATCGCTGAGGCGATACGCCCTCAGTACAACGCGTCCATCAGGAAGGCCGCGGCGACCACGGCAACAATCAGCGCGAAGAACAGGAAGAGCGCGACGTTTGCGCCGACGATGACCCAGCCCCAGACCGGCATGCGCGCCTGCGCCGGATCGACGTTTTCGACACGCGTGCCGGCCAGGTAGTCGTGCAGGGCGCGGCGCTCCGGCGTCCAGGCGGCGAGGGCGTGGCCGAGGTTCAACGTAAGCCAGGACAAGGATGCGGCGAAGAAACGGCCGAATACCTGGCTCAGGCTCGGCCGCCCGCCGCGCGCATCGGTCACCTTGATGCCGATCAGGCG
>CAYWHO010000104.1:6055-7571 GCA_964458195.1 uncultured Arenimonas sp. | reverse complement strand
TTGCCGCGCAGCTGCGCGATGCGTTCCTCGGCTTCGGCGGCGCTGAGACCGCGGCGCTTGGTCAAGGCGGCGCGCAACTGTTCGTCGGAGAGTTTAGACAGGTCGCGGCGGGCGCCGTCCATCTTGCCGGCCAGGTCGGCGTTCGGGGAAACGCTCTCGTAGTTGTCGAGATAGAACAGCATCGCCGGGCTCTGCGCGCTGGCCAGGAGCAGGTCGCGGAACTTGCCCAGGGCATGCGGCCGGATCACCTCGCGGTCGAAGGCCGGCAGGAACCACTGCGAGACGTTCTTGCGCGCATAGACGTTGAAATGGTTGCTCCAGAAATCGACCATCGTTTCCTGCAACTGCTTTTCCGAATAGGTGGCGCGCAGCAGGCGATCGGCCGCGAGCTGCAGGTATACCTCGCGCGGACGCTCGCCGCCCATCTCGCGATAGGCCTTGGCCAGCGCCTGGCGGCGTTCGCCGCGATCGGGCGCATCTTCATCCATCGCATTCGCGTCGTTGCGCCGCCTCGCTTCGCCGTTGCCGCGCTCGACCTGGCGCAGCAGGGCGGTCGGATTCGGATACTTGCGATACAGCTCGGCCGTGCTCATCGCCGGCACGGTCAAGCCGCGCAGATGCGGCGACAACGCGTCGTCGCGAATGGATTCCGGCAGCAACTGCCGATCGATCCACGCCATCGCGCCCATCGCTTCGACCTTTTCCACCTCGCCGGGACGCGCGCCGAAGCCGAGGCGGTCCAACACGAAGCGCGCCTTCTGCGCTTCGGTCAGCGGCGCCTGGGCCGAAACAGGCATCGATGTCGCCGGCATCTTCTGCGACATCGGCGCTGGCGATGGACTCGCCTGCGCGCCCGCGACGAAGGTCGCCACCAGGGCGAAGCCCGCGACCTGCCAATTTGCTGCGAAACGGGCCATCGCCGCGCTCCTGTCATGCCGGTTACCGACATGAACGCCCGAATCCGCATCCGGTTGACGCGAACCGCGCGGCGCGCGGAATCAATCCAGCCAGGCCAGCACCTGCGCCGACGGCGGGTCCAGCAAAGGCTGTGCGTTCAGTTCGGTTTTCGGGCCGGCGAAAGCATCGAAGCAGGCGCGGTGTCCGGCCAGCGACATTTCGCCGTCGCGCACGTAGTAGTCGGCGACCCAGGCGAGCAGGAAGGCCAGGTGCTGGTCCTGTTCCTCGCGCGAATCGTACTTGTGCGATTCCCAGGGGCGGGCGCGACAGTTCGCTTCGCATTGCGCCCGGCCCGGGTTCATGAACAGCAGGGACGCGCCCTGCGCCAACGCGACCTCGATCAGGCTGGCGTAACAGCCCTCGACGATCCAGTGCTCATGCAAATCGCAGAAGACGCGCACGTCGGCCTGCGCAGCCGCCGCGTCGCGGGGAACGGCGATCTGCCCGGGCTCCCAGGCGACGCTGTCCAGATCGAGCAGAGCCGCACCCGAACGCTCCGCCAGCCAACGCGCCAGCGTCGATTTGCCCGAGCCCGAATTGCCGAGGATGGCGAGACGCA
>CAYWHO010000104.1:0-5955 GCA_964458195.1 uncultured Arenimonas sp. | reverse complement strand
AGAACCCCGACCCCGGTTGCTTCAGGAACTCGATTTCCTCCGCGGTCGATTCGCGTCCGAGGATCGCGTTGCGGTGCGGATAGCGTCCGAAGCGGTCGATGATGAGCTTGTGCTTCAGTTCGAACTCGTGATTGTTACCCGGCGCCCATTCGGCGAACAGGGCGACGGCCTGTTCATGCACGCGCCGCGACTCGCTATGCATGTAGGGCATCAGCAGGAAAGCGCGTTGCGCCCCTTGCAAGGACGCGAGTGCGCCAGCGGCGACCGCTTCCTGCGACAAGGCCAGCGCCATGGGATCCTGCGCGAACGCAGCCGGCGTACCGCGATGGATATTGCGGGAGAACTGGTCGAGCACGACGACTTCGGCCAGGCGACCTTCCGGGCTTGCGCGCCAGCCGCTGAGTTCACCAACAGCGGCCTGTTGCAGCGTCGCAAGAAACCGCTGCCGCACCAGTTCGTCGAACGCCGTCTCGGCGCTCCACCAGGACTTCGGATCGATCTCTTCGAACCAAAAGGAGATCACCTGCTCGTAGTTCATCGCTGTTCCTGGCATGCGTCCACGGAAGAGTCTAGCGAAAAGCCGATGCGCACCGGCCTGCCCTGCGAACGTCGGCGTGCGTTTCCGGTGGGCCAGGGCCCACCCTACCTTGGCTCCCGACGGCCGAGGAAAACAAACAGGCCGATGGCCAGCAAGGGAGCGACGATCATCGTCGTCAGCCACCAGTACTGGATGAGGACCGCAGACAGTGCGCACATGAAACTGGCCCCCGGCTGCCCGAAACAATGCGCCAGATGCCAACGACCCGCCTGCGCCCCGAGCAGCCACAGGACCGTGCCGGCGAAGGCGAAGGCAATGGCGAAGCACAGCAGCAGTTCGAACGCGCGGCGTAGCAGGGATGAGTTCATGACCGATCAACAGGTCCAATAGATGCGTTTTTCCAGGTCGATCACGGCCGGGCCATCGCTGCAGCCTCCCACCTCGGGAGCGGCCGCATCGATGCGATCGTGACCCACGATCCATTGCCCGCTGGCGGCGTGCCACATCAGCTTGCCTTCATCGATCACTCCCTTGGGGAATACGCCCGAGTCGTCATCGTTGATCAGAACGATGTCGAAGCCATTGATGATCGTGTCCAGTCGGATACTCGGTACATCAGGGTGTTCGGCGTAACGATGTTCGAATACGTATCGGCCCGAATCGATCGGCAGAGGTGTTTCGGCACTTGGCGACAGGGCAAGCGTCAAGGCGAAGCATGCGCCATGTACGAAGGCGAAAGCTGACATGGCACGTCCTACTTGTTGCAAGAATAGCGGCCCTTGTCGAAATGTACGCCCGTCGGGCAGCGCGCATTGAGCCGCGCCGCCGCTTCATCCACTCGTTCGGAGGCCCGCTTGAGTTTCGGCTCCCACTCCGTCTTCAACCTGGTCTTCTCTGCCTCGGCCTGCTGCAAGTCTTCGGGGGAGGCGAACAGGGGCGTGGTCCGTGCCAGCGCCTGCTGATACGACTGCTCCATGTCGTCGCGTTGTTTCTGGGCCACTTGCAGTTCCGCGTACATGCCTTCCACCGAACCATTGCGGCTGGTGGCGGGATCGGGCGGCGCGCTCGACGCAGCATCGGCGTTCGTGTCGGGCGCCGCCTTCGTGTCGCCGCTCTCCATGACGGTCGTTTTCGCCCCCTTCTCGCAGGGCTTGTCCTGGTACTTGACCTGCCCGTTGAGCGTGCATTTGTAAAGTTCGCCGGCATCGGCGCCGTGGGCGAAGGCGAACAGCGGCAACAGGATCAGCAGTTTGCGGCAGGACATGGGGGGCGATCGGTTTGGGGGGACGGGGAGATTCTATCGCCATGCGTTCGAACGCGGCGCAAGGCGGCCGACGCGCCGGTCAGATCTGGGCCAGCATCAGCACGTAGCCGTCCGGGTCGTGGAGCCTGCATTCCCCGCCGGGCATGTAGAACGGGTAACGGATCGCTCCCGGATCATGGCCGAGCGTCAGCAGCGCGGCGCGCGTCTGCGCGATATCGTCGTAGTACAGGTAGAACAGCACGGCCTGCTGCTGCGCGTCGATCGGTCCGGACGCCTGCGCGACCATCAGGCTGGCCTCACCGCTTTGCAGCCAGGCCCAGGTGGGCTTGTCGCCACCTTCCGGCGTCACGCTATTGCCCACCCGAAACCCGAGATCGGCGTAGAAGCGGATACTGCGCTCGACGTCCGCCACATGGGCGAATGCAACCAGTGCTTTCGTGATCGCGCTCATGTGGTCTCCTCGCTTCGTTGCCGACGCTTGCCGCTGCTGCTTACACGCCAGGTTCCCGGCTCATGCCGCGCTTTTCCATCTCCGCCAGGTAGGCGGCCCAGCGCGTCTCGTATTCGCGACCGAGTTCATGCAGCAGCGACCAGCTGAAGATGCCGCTGTCGTGGCCGTCGTCGAACTGCAGTTGCACGGCGTAGTTGCCGATCGGCTCGATGCCGCGGATGTTGACGTGCTTCTTGCCCGGCACCAGCACGCGCTGGCCGGGGCCGTGGCCCTGCACTTCCGCGCTGGGCGATTCCACCCGCAGGTATTCGCAGGGCAGGCGGAACACGCTGCCGTCGTCGAACGCGACCTCGAGCGCATGCGAGGCGCGATGCAGCACGATATTGGTCGGGCGCGGCGCGCTCATGCCTTGCTCCGGCGCTTCGCGCGCGGATGCGCCTCGTCGTAAACCTGGGCCAGGCGCTGGAAATCCAGGTGCGTGTAGATCTGCGTGGTGGCGATGTCGGCATGACCGAGCAGCTCCTGCACGCCGCGCAGGTCGCCGGAGGATTCGAGCACATGGCTGGCGAAGCTGTGCCGCAGCAGATGCGGATGCACCCGCTTCCATATGCCCTGCTGCTGCGCCAGCTGGCGCAGGCGCAGTTGCACCGCGCGCGGCGTGATCGGTTTGCCGGCACGGCCGGGGAAGACCGGAGCTTCGGTCGTGGCGCGCTGATCGTCCTTCCACTGCGCCAGCGCCGCCAGCGCATGGCTTCCCACGGGCACGATGCGGACCTTGCCGCCCTTGCCGCTGACGCGCACCAGGGCCTCGGCGAGGTCGAGGTCGCGCCAACGCAAGGCGCAAAGTTCCGAAACGCGCAGCCCGGACGAATACAGCAGCTCCAGCAGCGCGCGATCGCGCAGGCCGAGCGGCGCGTCGGTCGGCACTTCGACCAGTTGCGTCATCTCGTCGGGATCGAGGATCTGCGGCAGTTTGCGCGGCGCCTTCGGCGCGCGCAGGCCCTGCGCCGGGTTCGCCGCCAGGCGTCCGCGCTTGAGCAGGTAGCGGAAGAAACTGCGCAGGGCCGACAGACGGCGCTGCAGGCTCTTCGGCGACAGGCCGCGACGATGCTCGCCGGCGATGAAGCCGCGCAGGCGCTCGCCGTCGATGTCGGCGAAATCCGCGATGCCGCCCGCGTCCATCCACTCGAGCAGCGCGACGAGGTCGCGACGGTAGTTCTCCGTCGTATGCGCGGACAGGCGCCGCTCCACCACCAGGTGTTCGAGGTAGGCCTCGACCTGCACGCGGAGGGCGTCGGCGCTCATGATCGGCTCAGTGTTTCGGGAACCGCGCCAGGGCCGCGGCGAAGCTCTCGGCCATCAGGCGCAGGAACAGCGTGCCCATGCCGGGGAAGAAGCGGTTGCCGTCGCGGCTGCCGACGGCGATCAGGCCGACGTTCGGCACCGGGATCAGCGCGACCGACTGCGCCTGCGACTGATCGTCGCCGAACAGCAGCTCCATCTTGTCGGGGTTGAGCCGGCCGCAGATCGGCTCGCCGCTGGTCACGCAGTCCTTGAACGGCGCCATGCGCTTGTCGCGCGCGGCGATTACCTGCAACCACGGCGCCTGCAGGCCCGGCTGTTCGTCGAACAACACGACGCGCACCGCATCGCCCTGGAAATCCTCGCCGAGGCTGGCGACCATCGCCAGCACGGTGTCGGCGGCGCTGCCGGCGCGCATCAGGCTCAGGGCGAGCTGGTGCGTGCGCACGGTCAGGCGTTCGTTCTCCTGCGCATTGGCGAACAGTTCGGCGAGGCGGCGATTGAGTTCGCGGTTCTTGTCGCGCAGGACTTCCAACTGGTAGCTCGCCAGCGACGCGGCCGGACCGTCCTCGCGAGGAACGACGAGCGACAGCGTCAGGTCCGGGAACTGCGACAGGAATTTCGGATGCCGGCGCAGCCAGGCGGCGACTTCGTGCGCGCTCAGGCGCTCGGCTCGTTCTTCGCTCATGCGTTCCACTCTCCTTCGAACACGAATGCAACCGGACCGGCCATGCGGATCTGCGCCGCATCGTCCGGCCAGTCGATCTGCAGCATACCGCCGGGCAGGTCGACATCGACCTTGCGCGCCACGCGGCCCTGGCGGATCAGGATGGCGACCGCGGCGCAGGCGCCGCTTCCGCAGGCCAGGGTTTCGCCGGCGCCACGCTCGTATACGCGCAGGCGGATGTGCGCGGGCGATTCGACCTGGGCGAAGCCGACGTTGACGCTTTCAGGGAACAAGGGCGACGCCTGCAGCATCGGGCCGAGCCTTCCGACCGGCGCGTTGGCGATGTCGTCGGTCAGCAGCAAGGCATGCGGATTGCCCATCGAAGCCGCGCCGAAATGCAGGGGCGTACCGCCGAGCATGGCGACGTATTCGCGATTGGGCTGCTCGTTGGCGCCGACCAGCGGAATCTTCGCCGGCGCGAATTCGGGTACGCCCATCTGCAGCGAATAGCGCCCGTCGGGCAGGCGTTCGGCCTCGATCGGACCGGCCGGACTGTCGAGCACGAAACGTGCGGGCAGCGAGGGATTGTCGCGCGCCAGCCAGGCAGCGACGCAACGCGCGCCATTGCCGCATTGCTGCGCGAGGCTGCCGTCGCTGTTCCAGATGCGGTAGCGCGCGAGGCGATCGGCGCGATCGCTGTCTTCGATGCTGAGCAGTTGGTCGAAACCGACGCCGGTGTGGCGGTCGCCGATGGCGCGGGCGAGATCGGCGCTCGGCGCTTGGCGACCGCCGCGCAGGTCGATCACGACGAAGTCGTTGCCGGCCCCGTGCATCTTGGTGAAGCGCAGGCCCATGCCGGCCTCAGTGCTGGGCGGGCGGATTGGCCTCGCCGGGGCGAACGAGCTCGCCCTTGTTGCCGCAGGCGGCCAGCAGGCTCAGCAGGCTGAGGGCGAGGAACAGCAGGGGAAGGCGCAGGTTTTTCATGCGGCGAGTATAACGCCGCGAGGCACTCGTCAGGTCCGCCGTGCCGGCCGGCAGAGGCCTTCGGCCGCGGCGGTGGCGGCGATCTGCTCCGCCGACCAGTGCCGCGTGATCCAAATAACCATCGCCGATCCGGAAACATGCCACCACACGCCGCGTCGGCCGAGATGCCTGGCATTGTGATCGCGTGCGATCACCCACGCGGCTCGAGCGCCGGGCGTAGAGCGCGAGCCATGGCGCAGGAGATCCAGCATTACGCCCCAGGGGTTGAGCGGCTGCACCCTGAGCGGCAGGGGTTCCCTGCAGTTCACCCAGGCGGCCGCCGCGGCAACCGGCGTCGCCGCCCGAGGCTGAGGGCGCCCATCGATCATCCACAGGCCCAGCCCGTACACGAGGCCGGGCGCGGCCGCGATCAAGACCAGGACGATCAATAGCGCTGCCACGGCGCGCCTCCAGGACGCCATTGCCCGACGCTCCCTACTCGGTTACGCGCAGCTGCTGCAGCATGAAGGCGTAGTACTCGGCGATCTCGCGGAAGCGGCGGAAACGGCCGGACTTGCCGCCATGGCCGGCTTCCATGTTCGTGCGGAACAGCAGCGGGTGCGTGTCGGTCTTGCGGTCGCGCAGGCGGGCGACCCACTTGGCCGGCTCGTAGTACTGCACCTGCGAATCCCACAGGCCGGTGCCGACGAACAGGGCCGGATAGGCCTTGCGCTCGACGTTGTCGTAAGGCGAGTACGACAGCATGTACT
>CAYWHO010000103.1:0-7610 GCA_964458195.1 uncultured Arenimonas sp. | reverse complement strand
AGAAGGAATACATGGAAGCCTATGTCGCCGAGGAAGTCGCGCGCGAAATGCTGGCCAAGGACGCCGCGCTCGCCGCCGAATTCCGGCGCAGGCTGAAGGACGAACCCGAGTTCGCCAAGAACCCGCAGGCGCGCCTGGAATTCTTCGCCCGCCGGCATGCGTCCTGGGACGCGAGCTACGGCCTGTATCCGGTGATGCGCGCGGACAAGGCGCCGATGGAGTAAGCCGCGGGCCACGGCGGCGGAAACTCCGCTCTCTCAAGCTTCCCGGCGACGGAGGCATCGCGTGCGCTAGGGACGCCTCTCCATGGCGGCGGCGAAGCGCCGGGCGGCGTCGGGATCGGCAAACATCAAACTGGCCCGGGAAGACACGGGCGACTGGATGGTCATCGCGTTCACCGAATCGATACGGCCATTGATCAGGAACCCCATCTGTCGGCCGACGTTGGCGCCGCTTAACCGCTCCATCTTGGCTGCGCCTTCCGGCGTGAATACCAGGTTGATCTCCATGCCACCGTAGGGCGAAGAGACCACGCCGATATCTTCCACGTCGAAAGCGTAGAGATTGTTCGGGCTGGGCAACAGATGGTCGCCCGTGTCGGCCATGATGCCGATCTCCAGCGTATCGTTGATCTGCTCGACGACCGGTTCCGAAACGGGCGGGACCGGCTCGCGCATCGCGGTCATGCCGACGAAAGCGGCCGTGCCCAACGCGAGTGCCGCGAAGCCGCCGCTCACCCCAGCGGGCCAGCCCGCGGTTTTGGCCGCGAACGCGGCGCGTACTTCCGGCTTGTACAGGTAGCGCAGAGCGAGCACGCCGATCACCGTGCCGATCGGGAACAGGATCAGGGAGAACCATGCGAAGGGCAGCAGCAGCGCACGGCCGTAAGGCCGCATGCCCATCAGGCCGACGCCTGATGCGAGCGCGGCGAACACCACCAGCGTCGCTCCGCCGAACACCGCCGCCATCGCCGGTGTCACGGTCACGCCGGGCTTCATGAAGAGAAATGACACGAAGCTGAGGGTACTCATCGCGAGCAGCGCGGCATTGGCGAACTGCCAGAAGGCGAGCAGCGAGACACCGCCGGGGCGTTCGGTAGCCGCGGTCGCAGCAGGCGCTGGCGTCGCCGCCGCGGCCGATGGCGGCGAAGGCGCCGGCGACTGTACGCGGGTTTCCGCCGACGCCGAAGGCATCGTCGCAACGGGCGCGCCGCAGGCCGCGCAGAACCTGTCGCCATCGGTGACCGCCTTGCCGCACTTCGTGCAGAACATGGTCGTTCTCCTGTCGTCAGCGTTCCAGCCAGCCCAGGCTGGCCGGACATTCGAAGGGCAGTTGCGACGGCGGCCGGAATTCGACCCCGGGAATCTTCACTGGCTGCACCATGTGCACCTCTCCCAGCAGTTCGAAGAAGCAGGTCGCGTTTCCTTCGCTATCGGCCCATAGGTGCATGCGGCAACCGGTCGAGTCGGACATCAGGCCGAACTGGATCGGCGTCGAACAACTGATCCCGTCCGCGGCGAGCGCACGGGAGCAATCGATCCCGCAGCTCTCGTCGTAGCGCATGTCGAGCGGACCGCGGCTGATCACTGCCGCCCAGCCGCCGTCTAGGCCCATCACCTGGGACTGATCGTCGCTGTCGCGGAATCGCATCTGCTTTCCGTCGGCCCAAGCCATGCTACGAACCTGCACCGGATCATCTCCTGCAACGAGCTTCGGGTATCCGTGCGCGAGCAATTTCTCTATCGCTGCATTGCGCACGGGACTTGCAAGCCCCGCCATCAGGGCGGCACTGAGCATGGTCGCGACGATGGCGCCGGCCACGTTCATGCGTGACGTCCACGGAACGGCAAAGCCAGCAGCACGTACAGCAGGTACATGGCGATGCCCAGGAGCTGGATCACCACCACGCTGCCGACGAGCGGATCGCCCAACGTACGCGCCGCCCGTCGCTTCCATTCACGGGCGGCCGATCCGGTATCGATCCACGGGCGCGTGCCGAGCACGTCGGCTTCGGTCACATGCACGAAGCGTGGCAGCGAAGCGGCACGCTCGGGCAGGTCCCAGGCCAACGAAAGCACCCGCGACTCGCCCGAACTTGTCATTCCGTCCTGAGCGTGCTGCAAGGCGTCGGTCGTCGCCGTGCGGCTACGCACGTCGGTCAGGACCGAACTCCCGCCCTTCACGCCAAGCGAAACGCCCCCCAGCAGCGTCGAAGATCCGCTCATCGCCAGGTCGCCAGGCACCGAGGGGTCGAACACATCGTCGGATGATATGGCCCGTCCGCTGGCTTCGTCGGGCGGATAGCCCGGCGAGCGAAACGACAGCGCGGACATCGAGAGTATCGCGGGGCGTGTCGCCGGCAAGGGCGAGGAAAGTCGTTCGGAAGCCATGAGTGGCAACCTTGCCACCTGCCTGCATACTTCCGGCTGTTGCGCGGTGATCTTCACCGCCGCCACATAGACGCGCAGCGCGCCGACCAGCGACTGCAACTCCGGATACTGCAGCATCCATTCCTGCGGTCGTGCGTTGACGTCATTTGCCACTGCCTGCAGCTCCGGGCTTTCGCCCGGCAGGTCTTGTCCGGTACCGGCGTCGTGTCGTCGCACGAACATCCGCGGCCAGACTTCAGCAAGGTCCATCGCGCGCCCATCGATGACGAGGCGCGCGGCCTGCGGTGAGGTCCTTACTTCGTCGACCCGGGAAAGATCGATGAGACCCGCCTCGCGCAGGCGTGCCGACATCTGCTCACGCAGCATGGCCCGGCCGTCGGGTGGCGCGGAGAAGCCGGTATCCATGAACATCCGCAGGTCGGGCGGCGCAAAGCTGGGGAAGAGTTCGCTGCGGCGCTGCTCGCCGAGCTCGAACCACAGCCGGTTGCCCGCGATCGGGGGTGGCGTGCCGCCGTCGACCAGCGCGCGCATGCCTCCGACCGCTGCCCTTTCCTCCGCGGAGTGGTAGTCGGCGAGCGCGGGCGGCCGGGCGAAACCGCCGCCATCGGGCAGGGCGGAACCGGCCGCGATCAACTTGAGCAACACGTCGGCGTCGTACAGCACCTTGCCGAAGCGTGTGTCGCGCAGCCACGCCGGCGAGAACACCAGTTTCGAGTGCAGCGACGGCGCGTCCACATAGCGGACGCTTTGCCGGAAATGCACGGGGCCGATGAGCCAGCCGTCGGGGGAGGCAAAGGGCACGGACAGCGCGGAGTCACGCAACTCCGTCCGGGCCGCTTGCAGCACGGCGTCGCCAGCGACCTGCCATTGCTTGCCGTCGGCCGGGTCGAGGCTGAAGTAGGGATCGCCGTGGCCGCAGGCGAGCCGGAACGCCGTCATCAGCTGCGCGGCGTCGAACTGCTGCAGTTCGCCCGCGGACTTGCCGCTGAGCACGATGCGCCCCTTGTCCACCAGCACGCCATCGATGTCGAGCCGCAGCGGCAAGCCCATCGCCGCGGCCTCGGTGAAACTGATGCCACCGGCGAGCTTGCGCAGCACGCCTTCCAGCATCGAAGCATCGTAGAGGAGAAGATTGGGAAACTTATCGTAGTCGAGCAACTCGCGGTCACCGCGACCGAATTCGACGAAGGGCATGTAGCCGCCCTTGTGCTTCTGGCTCAGCCACAGCTGTTGTAGCTGGTCCTCAAGAACGCGGAGCGTCTGTTTGTCCGGCTCGTCTTCTTCCAGGGAGTCGTATGACCTGGCCATCGCCGATGCCAGCTGCACCATTTCTGGATCGACCTTTTCCGCAAGATCCAGCGCTCGCTCGCCCGGCTCCTGATACGCACGTTCCCAGTCGATATCGGGCGGAGGGTCGCCACGCGCTACCGCCGCAAGGGCCTTTCGGGTTTCATCCAGGGCGAGCACCGCAGCGTCGAAATGCAGGTTCACCTTGTCGGCTTCGTGCAGATCGACGTGGTCGGCCTGTCCGACGACGCGCTGCTTCAGCCCGGTGAGGAGATGACCGACGAACGGCTCAAGCGGCTTGCTTTCCGCCTGGTGGAAGTACACGTCCTGCAGCGCATGCAGGTACTGACCGAGCGCGATCATCCGCCACTCATGCTCGTTCGGGCTTTCTTTTTGACCCGGTCGCAGGATGGGGATCTTGTTCCGCAACAGGTCGAGATTCTGTTTCACTTCCTCCCTGGAGGATCCGAACGAATGGTTGACGGTACCGCGAACCCACCAAAGATAACGATCGCGCGCTGCGGGATCGTTCGACCAGTACACTGCCCCGGTGACGTGATCGAATACCGCCTTCAGCTTGCCCTGCCCCGGGTCGACCAAGGGCAATGCGGTTCCCTTCAACGTCCAGTCCAGGCTGAAGTTCGCGCGTGCCACCAATGCCGCGTCGTGCTCGCTCAAGCCCGTCGTACGCGCGATGTAATGCGTGCCGGCCATGTGCGTGTCGCCTTCGCCGGCGAATGCCGGGGCGCCCGCTACACAGACAACGGCCGCGACCAATGCAACCAACCGCGGGCGCAGGCGGATCATGGCGTTTCCACCAGGGTGTTGATCGCCGACTGCAGTTGCGCGGTATACACCGGCACGAAGAACAACCAGTTCGCCAGCCAGATCGACGCGCCGAGGCGCGGATCGACGGCAGCGCCGACTACCGTCGCGACGAAGGTGGCGCCGACCAGTGCAGGAAACATCCGGTCGATCGGACGCGCCAAGCCACGCAATTCGAACTGCTGGTTGATCCGTCCGGCCAGGCGCCACCAGACGAAGCAGGCCCAATACAGATTGAAAACCGGTACGAACAGCAGGCCGAGCGCCCTGACCCCTGAAGGATCGCCGGACGCGAGCTTGGGCAGGCGTCCGTGCTTGAGCGCGTAGTTGAAGACGAAGAAAGCGTTCGCGGTCAACACCGAACAGGCGACCGCCGCCGGCACCGGGAATTTCGCCCGGAACGAGTGGGACTTGGCGGGCGGTATCTCGGCAGCCACCGGCTCGCCCGCGGCGAGCGCGGCACCGCAAGTGCCGCAGAAAAGGTGCCCGGCGGCGATTCCTCCGCCGCAGTGCGGACAGCGCTTCGTCCCCGACCCGCCCATCGGCGCATCTCCCCCGGAGCTGCGATTCAGTCTACTCCCGAATCAAGACCTGGACACCGGTCGCGGCCCACGGTAGCCAACCGCGGCGGCGCTCGCTGGCAAGGCGCAGCGCGGGAAAGTTGAAGATCGTGCAAGCGGGACAGTCAGGCTTGCAGGTGTCTACGAAATCCGGGGCGATTCACGCACTGTAGCGGCCCTTGCTGCCACATGTTCCAGACGTTTCCTGCGACCGGACAGGTCGGCTACCATGGGTCGGCGTGCTTTCGTCCGGCCCAGGAAACTCATGCGAACGATGCGTACCGTGCTTCTATCGATCCTGGCGCTTTTGCTCTGCGCCTGCACCACCGCACACGTGATGGTCGGCAAGGCGCGCTCGCCGATTCCGCCGGAGCAGGTGAAGGTGTATTTCGAACGACCGGCGAAATACCAGGAGATTGCCATCCTCGAAGCTTCGGGCGAAATCCGCCTGCCGATCTCGGCCGGCGACAGTTCAGACCGCATCATCGAGCGACTCAAGCGCGAAGCCGGCGCCCTCGGCGCCAACGGGCTGTTCCTTTGGGGCCTGCGCGAACAGCCTGCCGGCGGTGTCGGCGCCGGCAACTACCGCGCCGGCGTCGGCGTGGGCTTCAAGCGCGATTCGGGCATGGCGCTGGCGGTTTATGTCGAGGACGCGCCCTAGTCCAGTCTGTTCCTGCGCGCGCCCTGCGCTCAGCAATTCATGTATTTCCAGTTGCGCTGCTTGCCTTCCGCCATCCATTCGATGGCCTGGGCCAGGCGTTTTGCCCGAGTCTCCTCGCGCTTGGCTTCCACGATCCAGTCGATGTACTCGCGCCGGGCGCTTGGACTAAAGGCATCGAACGTCGCCTGCGCCTTCTTGTTCTTCTTCAGGGCCGCGAGCAGATCGTCCGGGGCGACAGGCGGCGGCTTGGGCGCGGACTTGCGACCCGCCGATGCTTTCACACCCTGCTCGTTGAGCTTCATGGCCCGCTTGATCAGGGCGATGAGTTCCTTCTTCGGCGGCAGGTCTTTCAGCGACGCCATCTTGCCGAAACTGCCCATGCCGTCGCGCGGATTCGCTTCGCCCATCACCAGGGCGTGCTTCCAGAACCCGAAGGAGACGTGCTGCTTGAACGCCGCCATGCCGCAAAGGATGCCGCCGGCGTAATCGAAGTTCGGCATGCTCCATTTCATCGATTCCTGCACTTCAGGGCAGGCCTCGTGCACGATCTCGCGCAGGCGGACCAGGATTGGCCGGGCGAACTCGGCGGATTTTTCGATGTAGGCGTCGATACGCGGGTCGTGCTTGCTCATGGCGGCAGTGGGCGGAGGCGGTCGGGGCGCGTCAGGTCAGCAGATCATCGTATTCGTGATGCCGCTCGAAGAAGGCGGCGGCGTAGCTGCAGGCAGGCCGCACCTTCCACCCCTCGCGGCGCGCCGTTTCCAGCGCCGCACGCACCAGGGAAGCGCCGATGCCGCGACCGCCGAGTTGTTCGGGCACGCCCGTATGCACGATGCGCATCACGCCGTCGGCCAGCCGGTACAGCAGTTCGGATTCCAGGCCGTCGAGGTCCACGTGGAAACGCCGGGCCGAAACATCGTGCTGGATCGCGTACTCCATGCTTCGCTCCTAGGCGGCCCGGTAGTTGTCCTGCATGCGGTAATTGCGCGCGTACAAGGCGAAAGCCAGGGCCGCCGCGAACGCGAACGCGGCGAAGAAGAACATCAGGAAGGCGTTCTCGCTGTAGCCGGTGCTGGCGATGTGCGAGGTCACCGCGTCGTTGCGAACGGCGGCGTTGGTGATCAGCACCCAGAGGCTGCCGAAGGTGCTGGTAAGGTACCAGAACGCCATGATCACGCCCTTCATGCCCTGGGTGGCCTGGCTGTAGGCGAACTCGAGCGCGGTGGCCGACACCAGCACTTCGCCGAAGGTCAGCAGCGCGTAGGGCACGGTCTGCCATGCCAGCGACGTCGGCATGCCGCTGTCGATTTCCAGCTGGATCAGGCCTGCGACGATCCAGGCGATGCCGGAGAACGCGATGCCCCAGCCCATGCGGCGCAGCGCCGTCGGCTCGAAACCGGCGCGGCGCAGCACCGGATACAACAGCAGGTTGTTGAACGGGATGATCAGCATGACCAGGAGCGGATTGAGCGCCTGCATCTGTCCGGCTTCCTTCACCAGGAAGCTCGGCCACCACCACAAGTCGTGCGGCACCACCATCGACTTGCCCTGCAACACCCAGGTCGAGGCTTTCTGGTCGAACAACGACCAGAACGGCGTGATCAGGGCGAATACGATGAGGATGCGCAGCACCGCGCGCACGCTGTCCACCGCCGCGTCGGCGTGCGAGCCGCGCGCGCGTTCGAGCTGCAAGGACACGCCGACGCCGCCGAAGGCGATCAGCACGCCCAGCGCCAGGCAGGCGGAAATGACGAAGCCGAAATCGGCCGGCCAGAACGCCGGTTTGAAGGCCCAGCAGGCGAGCAGGCCGACGGCGATCGCGACGCCCGCCGCCGCGACGATCAGTCCCGGACGCCCCTGTCCCTGCGGATCGCTGCGCAGCGCGGT
>CAYWHO010000102.1:0-7617 GCA_964458195.1 uncultured Arenimonas sp. | reverse complement strand
CGCATGCTGCAGCGCGTTCCAGGCCAGCACGGCCGCCTGGTAGAAAGGCCTTCGCCAGAAGATCCCGAGCTTCCAGTTGATGCGGACGGACTCCCAGACCATGCGCAGACGGTTCCTTTCCTGCGCGCTGGTGCCGCCGGCTTCGAATCTCGCGACCATCACGTCCAACTTCCGCCCGCGCCCGGCGGCGAACTCACGCAGCAGTATTTCGTTGTCGGCGGAAATACGGCAACGCTCATCGAACCGGAAACCGTCCCGGACGAACAGCTCGGACCGCTGGAACACACCCTGATGGCAAGGCAGTTTCGGCCTTCCGCCTCCCCAGGGGCCGTCCAATCCCTCCCAGGTCCTGTCCCACACGCGTTCGACCTTCCCGGTTGCGGGATCGTGCACCGCCACGAAACCATACGCAGTGGTGATTTCGTCGGGCAGCGAATCCAGATGCTCGGCCACGGTCGCCAACACATCGCCGTCGCAAAGCGCATCGCCGGCCCCGAGTATCAGCAACCACTGCCCTCGTACCAGCGCCAGCCCCTTGTTCAGCGCACTGTAAATGCCCGTGTCCGGCTCTGACACGAAGATGATGTCCAGCCCATCGAACGTCTCGATTCGCTGGCGCGTATCGTCCAGGGAAGCGCCATCGATGACCACCCACTCGAGGTCCTTGAATCGCTGCTCGCGCAGCGACGCGGCCGTTGCGGCCAGACCGTCGGCCGCATTGCGGGCAGCGGTGAGGATGGTGAACTTCGGAGACGCCGCTGCTTTGCTCATGCCAGGCGATATACTGGAACAGTCTCGCCCTGGACGCCACCCCCAGCGGGCCGCCAACGAACCTGACCCAGATGAGCCTACTCAACCCCTTCGCGTTCGCCCGTTCTGTCGGACGCGCATACAACAAGCTCAATGGGCCGGCGCCGCTCGACGAATATCCGGACTACGACGCCTACTGGAAGAACCGCGCAAGGGACGGCCGTACGTCGAACGTGCTGCATCGGCACGAACTCATCGCGAAGCTGCTGCCCGAAGCGTCGTCGGTGCTGGATGTCGGTTGCGGCGACGGCACGTTCGGCCAGCACCTGGCGTCGGTGCGCCCCGACTGCAGCTATCACGGCCTGGACGTCTCCAACGCTTCCGTGGAGCTTGCCCGGGCCAAGGGGCTCGCGGCGACCGTGATCGATCCGGACAAGAAGCTGCAGGAACAGGTCGGTCGGCGATTCGATGTCGTGACCATCATGGAAGTGCTGGAGCACGTGCATGATGCCGAAGCCCTCTTTCGCTCGTTGCAGTCCGTCGGCGCGCACACGATCATCGTGACCGTCCCGAACGTGGGCTTCTGGGCGCACCGGCTGCGCCTGGCCCTGTTCGGCCGTTTCCCGGTCACGACGATCATCTTCCACATGAAGGAACACATCCGGTTCTGGACTTACAAGGACTTCGCCCAATGGGTCGCCTTGTTCGGCATGCGGATCGAGGGTTTCTACGGACAGAAAGGCACCGGCTCGCGACTCAACGACGCGTTCGCAACGAGGCTGCCTTCGTTGTTCGCGTCGCAGGTGATATACGTGCTGCGCCCGCAAGCAGGCGACACGGCGAACGGGCGCCAGGAATGAAGGCGACGGCGCTGGTAAGCGTTGTCGTGGCGGCGTACAACGCGGAGCGAACGATCGGCGAGACGCTCCGCTCCCTGTTGGCGCAAACGCACGACCAGATGGAGATACTCGTCGGCGACGATGCTTCGACCGACGACACCTCTGCCGTAGCCAACAGCTTCAACGATCCACGAATCAAGGTGTTCCGCAACACGACAAACCTCGGGCCCGGCCCGACTCGCGACCTGCTGATCGAAGCGGCGTCGGGAGATTTCCTCGCCTTCGTCGACGCCGACGACGTCATCGAACGCGACCGGTTCCGATCCATGCTCGCCCTCATGCCGGACGACCAGGACTGCCTGCTTTTCGACGACATCCTGCAATGCCACGAAACCGCGGCCGGCCTCGTGCCGTGGCGAAACGTACACGGTCCTCGGGCATTCGGCCGCCGAAACGGAAACGGCAACCTGGTTGGCCCCCTTGCGCTGGCCGACCTGATTTCGGCCAAACGTCTCCTGATCAAGCCGCTGGTTAGTTGCGGTGCCGTGCGCAGGCTGGGGGCCAGGCATCCCGGTCTTCGATATGGCGAAGATGGCGTCTTTTTCTGGCGCCTGCTGGCACGCGGCCTGCCGGCCTACTTCCTTCCGGAGGCACGCTACCGATACCGCATCACTCCGGGATCGGCCTCGGCCTCATCCTCACGTCACGACGAACTGATCCAGTGCCTCGAGCTGTTGCTTGAGGAAAGTCTCGAAGATCCCGACCGGCAGGCCCTGTCACGTCGCCTCGCCCGGTTGCGGGCGAACGCAAGGATTCGCCAGGCTGCAGCGGCAGGAACTGCAGGAAAGATCCGTGCCGCAGGGTTGCTGCTGACCCATCCGGCCAATTTGCTGGCGCTGATCGCGGATATCCCCGTCGCGTTGGGTTATCGTTTTTCCAGGCTGAAACACGGCGGTCAAGAGCGTTAGGCAGGCGTCGGTCCGAGTACCGACGCCCCAAACATGCCGGCGCGTCGAGCGTCGCGGGAGAAGGCGCAATGAAGCGGGTAATCACCTTCGGTACTTACGACGTCTTCCACGTCGGCCATTTGCGTCTGCTCGAGCGCGCGCGGGCGCTGGGCGATCGCCTGATCGTTGGCGTCTCGTCGGACGAGCTCAACCACCGCAAGAAGGGCCGTTATCCGGTCTTCACCGAGCAGGAACGAATGGACATCGTCGCCGCACTGCGCTGCGTGGACGAGGTTTTCCTGGAGGAGTCCCTGGAACTGAAGCGCGAATACCTGCTGCGTTATCGCGCGGACATACTGACCATGGGCGACGACTGGAAAGGGAAGTTCGACGAGTTCGGCGATATCTGCCGGGTTGTCTATTTCGAACGCACGCCGGCGATTTCCACCACCGCGGTCATCGAGAAGATCCGCTTTTGAGCAGATGGCTGTCCAGCCTCCGCAGGCAGCGGGCGGCGGAATGCCCGTCGGCGAATTCGCCGTACACCTCTTCGCGCACCCGCGCATGCCGCGCCGAGAACTCCGACGCATAGGACGCGCGCTCGGCGAGACAGCGATCGAGCCGTTGCAGCATCGCCTCGTGGCTGCCGACGACCGCGCCGAAGCGATACTCCGGCCCCAGCGAGAAGCCCTTCCGGAACGGCGCCTCCACGTCGAGGAAGATCGTCGGCCGGTCCAGCAGCAGGAAATCGAAGGCGATCGAGGACCAATCGCAGACGAGCGCATCGGCCAACCGGAGCACGAGTTCGGTGTCGGGAAAATCGCCGTGCGGCACCTTGAGCACGCGCTGCCGCGAATCGTCGCCGACGGCACCGCTGTTCAGATGCGCCCGGAACAGGATCAAGGCGTCGTGGCGCGCCGCCAGCGTCTCCAGATCGTCCATGAAGCGACGCTCGTCCACCCCGAAAGGGAAGATGCTGCGCCCGCCGGCATCCTGCTTCCAGGTCGGCGCGAACAACACGATGCGCCGGCGATCGTCCGCCGCGAGACCGACGTATTCGCGCGCTGCCGACAAGGGTTCGCGCGGAGCCAGCAGGCGATCGGTGCGTGCGTAACCGGTCACGGCCAAACGCTCGCCGTCGAATCCGAATCGCTGACGGTAAATGTCCCGCAACAGAGGCGAGGCGACCCAGACCTCGTCGTAAGTCCGTTGCACGCGGAAATCGTCCGCATCGAACCCCTTGAACGGGATCCCGTGCCAAACGTCGAAGAACTTCGCGCCGCTGAAGCGGCGCATCAGTTCGAGCGAATGCAGCCCGTGGTCGCTGATCAGCGCGCGCATCCGCGCCAGCACCGGGATGCACGCGGGACTCGTGCCCAACACGCTCGGCAAGCCCTGCCTCGCCAGCTCGCGATGATAGGCCGGGTCCATGGTCAGGAAGACGAATTCCTGCGCACGCCCGTCGGCGCGCGCCTGTTCGAAGATCGCCAGCAGGTTGCCGCTGAACTTGTGCCCGTACAGCACGACGGTACGCGCGGACGCGCGACCCGGCCACCAGCGCAGCAACAAGGCCAGGACGATGTTCGCGCTGAACAGAAGCAGGTAACACCAATGGCTCCAGCGGCGCTTGTCGAGTTTCATCGCTCATTCCGTCCGGCGACGACCGCAAGCGAGCGCGCATACCCTTGCGCCACGCTCTGCCAGTCGAAACGCTCGATCAAGCGTTGGCGCAGGGCATCGGCTTTCTTCTGCCGCGCATCGGCATCCAGCGCGAGAAAGCCGAGGATGCCCTCGGCCAGCGCCGTAGCGTCGCCCGGCGCGACGCGTTCTTCGAGCACGTCGCGCACGGCGGGCAGATCGCTGGCGATGACCGGGCAACCGCAACCGGCCGCCTCGATCATCACCAGGCCCAGGCCTTCCTGATCGCCCGACGCGGCTTCGACGAAGGGCGCGACGAACAGCGCGGCCTGCCGGTAGAGCGCCGGCAACTCCGTCTGCGGCACCGGCCCGAGGAATTGCACGCTTTCGCCCAGATCCAGCATGGCCGCTTGCGCGCGCAGCGCGGCTTCCTCCGGCCCGAAGCCGGCGACGCGCAAGCGCAGGCCCGGGCGATGCTGCAACAGCTGCGGCATCGCGGCGATCATATGCCTCAGCCCTTTCTTCTCCACCAGCCTGCCCACGAACAAAAGCGATTCGCTTTCGCGAACGACACTCGCATCGGGCGTGAACCCATCTTTCAGGTCCACGCCCATCGATCGGACTTCCGCCCGCGAGGCGTCGATGCCGATGCGGTCAAGTTCATCCTTCATCGCGTGGCTAACGACGGTGATGCCCGCCGCATTACGCGCTACCCAGCGCTTGATCGCCGGCAGCGGCGGCGAGCGCAACGCATACAGGTCGGCACCGTGCGAAGTCACCAGGAAGGGAGGAGCGCCGGCGAGCTTCCGCAACAGCGTCGCCAGAAATCCTTGCGGCACCAGCCAGTGCGCATGCACCGCATGCGGACGCCAACGTCTGATCAGGCGCCATGCCGCGTACATCTGGCCGAGGAAGAAGAACGGCAACAGCAGGTACTTGGCCGGCCGCTGCTTGAGGTTGGCGACGATGCCGCCGTCGTTCACCAGCGTTTCCCAGCGCGCGGGTGCGTAACGGAATCGCAGGACGCGCACGCCTTCGAGCATTTCCTCCGGCGCCGCGCCGGCGGCGTGCGGCGCCAGCACCGTGACTTCGAATGCATCGATCAGGCGCCGCGATAGCTCGTGCACGAAGCCTGGCTCGGGATCGCCCTTCCAGCGCGGATAGGTCGAGGTCAGCACCAGCAATCGGGGCTTTCCCGCCGACGCCGTCTCAGTCATGGCGCCGATAGGTCAACGCGGTGATCTGTTCGGAAACGAGTCCGATCAGGAAAACGATGACCGCCGCGCTGAACATCAGCGTGCTCATGTTGGTGAAACGATGCTCGGTGACATAGGTGTAGGCGTAATTGCCCAGGCCGAGCAGGCCGAACAGCACGGCGGTCGGCACGAACAACTTCAAGGGCGAGTACAGGGTGGCGATCTTGAAGATGATCAGCAGGAAGCGGATGCCGTCGCGCAGGGGCCGGATATGGCTGAGGCCGACGCGCTTGGCGACCGGGATGGGAACGTAGGCTACCGGGTAGGCGCTGCGGAAAAATGCCATCGTGATCGTGGTGGGGTAGGAGAATCCGTTCGGCAGCAGGTGCAGGAACTCCCTGAACTTGTCCGCACGCACGGCGCGGAAGCCCGAGGTCAGGTCGGCCACGCGATGCCCGGTCATCCAGCTGGCCACCCGGTTGTAGAGCCCGTTCGCCAGTCCGCGACCGACGCTGGCCTGGCCATCCCAGCCGCGGGCCCCGACGGCCATGTCGAATCCCTCCTCCAGGCGGGCCAGCAGTTCCGGGATGGCCGCCGCCCCATGCTGGCCGTCGGCGTCCAGGAACATGAGTATCTCGCCCTGGGCGGCGCGCGCCCCCCGTTTGATGGCCGCCCCGTTGCCCATGGAATAAGGCGAGGACAGGACCCGGGCGCCGTGGTCCCGGGCCACGGCGGCCGTTTCGTCGGTGCTGCCGTCGTCCACCACTATGAGTTCGGCCTCGGGCAGCAGTGCCCGCAGTCCCGGCAGTGTCCGACGCAGCCCTTCTGCTTCGTTCTTTGCCGGGAGAATCAATGAAATACGCATTTCCGCCCCTCGAAAATCAGGGCACAGATTACCCCGAAGCCGGGGCCCCGGTCAGCCGACCGCGGCTGGTGCTACGCGGGCTGAGGAATTTGCGGTAAAGTCCTAGCGCGACTGGGGAAATGGCTATGAATGCGGCTACCGCCAACCTGGCAGGAATCACCGGACTCACGCGACGCCTGGTCATCGACGGCGTCCTGAGCGAGGAAGACGCGCGCAAGGCATTGGAGGAAGCGACCAAGGCCAAGAAGCAGGCGCACGTCTACCTGCTCGAGCAACGCCTGATCAATGTCTCGCATATCGCGGCGGCCAATTCGACCGAGTTCGGCATCCCGTTGTTCGACCCCTCGGCGATGGACCTGCGCTTCTCGGCGCACAAGCTCATCAGCGAGGACCTGATAACCAAGCACCAGGCCCTGCCCCTGCTCAAGCGCGGCAACCGCCTGTACGTGGCCATCGCCGACCCGACCAATACGCGGGCGCTGGACGAGATCAAGTTCGCCGCCAACGTGACGGTCGAGCCGATCCTGGTGGACGAGGATCGCCTGCGCCGGGCCATCGACCAGACCCTGGTCGCCGGCGAGGACATCACCAAGGACATGGGCGACGACGAAGGCCTCGAAAACCTCGAGTCCAGCGGCGGCGACGACGAAATGGCCGACAGCACCGGCGTCGAGGCCAAGGGCGACGACACGCCGGTCGTGAAGTTCGTCAACAAGGTGCTGCTCGACGCGATCAAGCGCGGCGCCTCGGACATCCATTTCGAGCCCTACGAGAACGATTTCCGCGTACGCCTGCGCCTGGACGGCATCCTGCGCGCGGTCGCCAAGGCCCCGATCAAGCTGCACCCGCGCATCTCGGCGCGACTGAAGGTCATGGCGCAGCTCGACATCGCCGAAAAACGCGTTCCACAGGACGGTCGCATCAAGCTGAACATCTCCAAGACCAAGCAGATGGACTTCCGCGTCAGCACCTGTCCGACGCTGTTCGGCGAGAAGATCGTGCTGCGCCTGCTGGACGGTTCGGCCGCGAAACTGGGTATCGACAAGCTCGGCTACGAGGATTACCAGAAACAGCTCTATCTCGATGCCCTGGCCAAGCCCTACGGCATGATCTTGGTGACCGGGCCGACGGGTTCGGGCAAGACGGTCTCGCTTTACACCGGCTTGAACATCCTCAATACCGAGGAACGCAACATCTCGACCGCCGAAGACCCGGTGGAAATCCGCGTGATGGGCATCAACCAGGTGCAGATGAACATCAAGAAGGGCATGACCTTCGCGGTCGCCCTGCGCTCCTTCCTGCGCCAGGACCCGGACGTGATCATGGTCGGCGAGATCCGCGACCTGGAAACGGCCGAGATCGCGGTGAAAGCCGCGCAAACG
>CAYWHO010000101.1:0-7675 GCA_964458195.1 uncultured Arenimonas sp. | reverse complement strand
CTCGGCTTGACCGGAACCGGGCCGGAAGCCTAGAATTCGCGGCTGATTGGGCGGTTAGCTCAGCGGTAGAGCACTGCTTTCACACGGCAGGGGTCACAGGTTCAAGCCCTGTACCGCCCACCAATCTTCCAAAGGCCGGGGACCACCCCGGCCTTTTCCATGTCGCGACCTACTCGATCTGCGCGCGGGCGAATTCGGCGTCCAGGGTTTCCATGGCGTCGTGCGGCTTGAGCTTGCCGGCTTTTTCGTAAGCCTTGGCCGCTGCGCTTTCTTTCTTGTCGCCGTGCAGCAGCAAGAGCAGGTTCGCGTGTTCGACATGCGCGATCGGCGAATCGGGCGTGAGTTTCAGCGCCGCGGCGATGTGCTTTTCCGCTTCGCTGGCTTTCGCGCCATAAGTCATGCCGCCGATCAGTGCGCCGATCTTGCCGATGATCTCGGCGTGATAGAGCGCGAGCGCGGTGAGCGCTTCGGCGTGCTTCGGATTTCGCTCGAGCGTCGCTTCCAGCGACGCTCGCACCTTGCTGGCCAGTCCCATCTTCAGCGCTTTGGCGATGCTGATGCCCTGGCTGTAACGACCCAGTGCAAACGCATGCCGGTAGTGGCTGTTGGCTTCGCCGGGCAGGGCAGCGACGGCGGCCTCGGCGAGTTTGCCGGCCTGTTCGTAGCGCTTGAGTTGTTCGGCTTCGTCCTCGACCAGATAGGTGGCGTGGATGCCGATGGCCTTGACCGCCACGGAAGCGCCGACGGGACCGAGGGCCGATCCGATCTCGAACGCTTCGTGGAAGTCGCCGCGGTGAAAGCAGCGCCAGGCTTCCTGCAGTTTTTCCGCCAGCGCCGCTGCATCCAGGCCTTTCGGTGCGGCCTTGCCGGCCGCCTTGATCAGGGCGGCGGCGCGCTTGTCGTCGGGGAAAGGTTCGCCGTCGCCGGCGTGCAGCACGCCCCAGGCCTTCTTGAGTTTGTCGCCGCCGTAGTCGAAAGGTTTGGCATCGTGCGGAAACTTGGCCCAGCCGGTCTTCTTCGTGCCCATGTGATTCGTGCCTGTCGAGAGGTCGCCAGCATCGCCCGCCACCGCGCACGCCGCAAGCCGTCAACGGGGCCTAGTGTGAAAACTCCAGCGGGGCCGCGGAGACTCGATCCATACGCCCCGGTAGGGGTCCGTCGAAACCAGCCACGAGGTAGTCCATGGCCCGCAAGAGCGCTCCCCGCAATACCCGCACGAAAGCGACGTCGTCCCGCGACCTGTTCCTCGCCGGCATCGGTGCTTTCTCCCTCGGCCGCAAGCAGGCCATCAAGTCCTACCAGCAGGGTTACGAAGGCCTGTGCGGCCTGCGCGACAAGGCCGAAACGGCCGTGACCGAGTTCGAAGCCCGCGCGAAGAAATTCGGCAAGCAGGCTCGCTCGCGTATCGCGCCGGCGCAGAAGAAGGCGATCGCCCTGATCGACGAAGCGAAGACGCAGGCCGGCAAGCGCCTGTCCCCGGTCCTGGCGCGTTTCGGCGTGAAGCCGACGCCGGCCAAGCGCGCGACGCGCAAGACGACCCGTCGTCCGGTTGCGAAGAAGCGCGTCCGCCGCGCCGCCTGATTCGGCATCGCGTCGCCATCGAAACGCCCCGGTCTCCGGGGCGTTTTGTTTTTCGCAGCGCGGTCAGGCGTGCTTCTGTTGCGCGGCCTTGAAGGCGGCCAGTTGTTCGGGCGTGGCTTCGGCCTGGAAGCGCGCCTTCCAGTCGGCGAAGGGCATGCCGTAGATGCGCTCGCGCGCCTGCTCCTTGTCCATTGCCACCCCTGCGGCCTCGGCCGCTTCGCGGTACCAGTCGGCCAGGCAGTTGCGGCAGAAGCCGGCGTGGATCATCAGGTCGATGTTCTGCACGTCCTTGCGGGCATCGAGATGGGCGAGCAGGCGGCGGAAAGCGGCGGCATCGAGTGCGTCGGAGGCGTTCATATGGCGGGAGCGAAGGGGCTTCGGCGATAATTAGACGCCAGCGCCGCGCTTTCGAACAGCGAACCCTCGATGCGGGCCGACCCCACCCGGCAGGATCCCATGACCGCCAGACTCATCGACGGCAAGCGCATCGCCGACGCCCTGCTGGACGATCTGTCCGTGCGGGTGCGTGCCCGTGTCGATGCGGGCAGGCCACGCCCCGGATTGGCGGTAATCCTGGTCGGTGAAGATCCGGCGTCGGCCGTCTACGTGCGCAACAAGCGCCGCGCCTGCAAGAAGGTCGGCATCAAGGCGCTGGATTTCGACCTGCCCGCCGACACGGGCGACGAGCAGATCGCCGCGCTCATCGACCGCCTCAACGACGATCCGGCCGTGCACGGCATCCTGCTGCAGCTACCCTTGCCCGGTGGGCGCGATGGCAACCGGCTGATCCATCGCATCGATCCGCGCAAGGACGTCGATGGTTTCCATCCGGAAAACGTCGGGCACCTGGCGCTGCGCCAGTTCGGCCTGCGGCCCTGCACGCCGCGCGGCATCACGACCTTGCTGGCCTATACCGACCGCCCCGTGCGCGGCGCGACCGCGACGGTGGTCGGCGTCAGCAACCATGTCGGACGGCCGATGGCGCTGGAACTGTTGATCGCCGGCTGCACGACGATCAGTTGCCACAAGTTCACGCCGCGCGAGGTGCTGGAGGCGCAGGTCCGGCAATCCGACATCCTCGTCGTCGCGGTCGGAAGACCGGGCCTGATCCCGGGCGAATGGGTGAAGCCCGGGGCGGTCGTCATCGACGTGGGCATCAACCGGATGGACGATGGGCGCCTTGTCGGGGATGTCGGCTTCGAAGCCGCCTGCGAGCGCGCCAGCTGGATCACGCCGGTCCCGGGCGGCGTGGGGCCGATGACGGTCGCGACCCTGATGCAGAACACGCTCGAAGCCGCCGAGGCGATGGATGTCGCCGCGGCCGTCACGATGTCATGAGGTCTGTGGGAACATGGCCGCCATGATCCGCCCCTTCCTGATCCTAGTCTCGGCGTTGTCCCTGGCCGGCTGCGCCTCGATCGTCGGCAAGGCGACCGACCGCTTCGCGACCAACCTTGGCAACGCCATCCTCAACAGCGAGGACCCGGCGACGGTGCGCGACGGGTTGCCGGCCTACCTGCTGCTGCTCGACAGCCTGGTGGAAGGACAGACGCCGGGCGATGCCGGCAACGCCGCCACCTTGCTCGCCGCGGCCAAACTCAACGGCGCCTATGCCGGCAACTTCACCGGCGACGACCCCGAACGCGCGCAGCGCCTGTCGAAGAAGGCCCTGGACTATGCCAGGCGCGGCGTCTGCCTGAAGGACGCCGCGCTTTGCGCGGCGATGGACCGGCAACAGGACGAGTTCGCCGCCGTTGTCGCGGCCGACAACGACGTGGATTCGCTGTACGCATTGGCGACGGCATGGGCCGGCTTCGTGCAGTCCAACAGCGAAGATTTCGTCGCCATCGCCGCGCTGCCGAAGGTGCAGGCGCTGTTCGAGCGCGTCGTCGCCCTCGATGCCGGGCACGACAACGGGCAGGTCTATGTCTACCTCGGCGTGTTGAACTCGCTGCGCCCGGAGGCGGTGGGCGGCAAGCCCGAACTGGGCCGGAAATATTTCGAGCAGGCCATCGCGATTTCCGACGGCCGCAACCTCTACGCCAAGGCCTTGATGGCGCAGTACTACGCGCGCCTCGTCTACGATCAGGAACTGCACGATCGCCTGCTGGAGGAAGTGCTGGCGGCCGATCCGAAGGTGCCGGGCATGACCTTGTCGAATACGCTGGCGCAACAGCTGGCGCGCAAACTCCAAATCAGCGGAAAGGATTATTTCTGATGAACTCCTGGCTCAAGCGGTTCCTGTGCCTGGCGCTGGCCGCCGCGATCAGCGCGCCGGTCGCGGCGCAGCAAACCATCAAGATCGCGACCATCGCGCCCGACGGTTCCGGCTGGATGAAGGAACTGCGCGCGGCGGCGGCCGAAACGCAGACGCAGACGCAGGGGCGCGTGAACGTCAAGTTCTTCCCCGGCGGCGTCATGGGCAGCGATACGGTGGTGCTGCGCAAGATCCGCCTCGGCCAGTTGCAGGGCGGAGCGCTCACCGGCAGCGAGATCGATTCGGTCTGTCGCGATTCGCCGATCTACAGCCTGCCGTTCCTGTTCAACAACCAGGACGAGGTCGATGCGGTCCGCAAGCTGGTCGATCCGATGCTGGCCGACTGCTTCCAGAAGAACGGCATGCGCATGCTCGGCATCGCCGGCGGCGGCTTCGCCTACCTGATGAGCACGCACGAGCTGCGCACGCGCGACGACCTGCGCAGCTCGAAAGTGTGGGTGCCGGCCAACGATCGCATCGGCGATCTGGCGTTCCGCAACGGCGGCATCACCCCCATTCCCTTGCCCTTGTCCGACGTGTTCACCAGCCTGCAGACCGGCCTGGTCGATACCGTCGGCAATACGCCTTCCGGCGCGGTGATCCTGCAATGGCACGGCAAGATCAAGTTCGTCGTGGACCTGCCGATGAGCTATATCCCGGCCTATATCCTCGTCGACCAGAAGGCGATGACGAAGATGACGCCGGCCGACCAGGCGGTGGTGCAGCGCGCGTTCGCCGCTGCGATGAACCGAATCGACGCCGCCAACCGCCGCGAAAACGTGCAGGCGATGAACGCGATGAAACAGGGCGGCACCAAAATCGTCACCCCGCCGCCGGCGGAGGCCGCGCGCTGGCGCGAAATCGGGGTCACCACGGCGAACCAGCTCGAGCAGAAGAACACGTTCACGCCCGGACTGCTGGCCAAGATCCGCAGTACGCTGGCGGGCAAACGCGGCGGAAAGTGATCGCATGCTCGAACGCCTGCTGACCGGATTGCACCGGGCCGAAGACCTGCTGCTGGCCGCCCTCCTGGGCGGCCTGTTGCTGCTGGCGCTCGCGCAGATCGGCTTGCGGATATTTTTCGCCAGCGGCCTGGGTTGGGCCGAGCCGGTCAGTCAGATGGGCGTGTTGTGGCTGGCCCTGCTCGGCGCGCTCGGTGCGGCGCGTTCGAATCGCCATATCGCCATCGATGCGTTTCCGCGCCTGTTGCCGCCGTTCTGGCGTCGCGTGGCGTGGATCATCACGCATCTCGCGACCGCGACGGTCTGCGCGCTGCTGGCCTGGTACGGCTGGGGCATGGTGGAACTGGAGCGCGAAGCACCGACGCTGTTCGCCGAAAGCCTGCCCAGTTGGTGGCCGATGCTGGCGTTCCCGACCGGGTTCGGATTGCTGGCCCTGCGGTTCCTGATCACCGCCTTCGCGAAACCGACGGAGCACGAAGGCCTGTGATGATCGGTCTCGCCATCGTGTTGATGCTGGCCGTGCTGGGCATGCCGCTGTTCGCGGTGATCGCCGCGATCGCCTTGCTCGGCTTCCATGCCGCCGGTTACGACCTGATCGCCGTTGCGGTGGAGTACTACCGTCTGGGCGACAAGCCGGGCCTGATCGCCATTCCGATGTTCACGTTCGCCGGTTACCTGCTGGGCGAAAGCAAGACGCCGACGCGCCTGGTGCGCCTGTCGCTGGCCCTGCTGGGCTGGCTGCCGGGCGGCCTGGCCATCGTCGCCATCGTCGCCTGCGCCTTCTTCACCGCCTTCACCGGCGCCTCGGGCATGACGATCGTCGCGATCGGCGCTTTCCTGTATCCGGCCCTGGTCAAGGCCAGCTATCCCGAGCGCTACAGCCTGGGCCTGGTGACGTCCTCGGGCAGTCTCGGACTGCTTTTCGCACCCTCGCTGCCCTTGATCCTTTACGGCTTCGTGGCCGGGCAACTGAACACGACCCCGACCGTCACCATCCGGGACCTCTTCCTCGCTGGCCTGATGCCCGGCGCCCTGATGATCCTGGTCCTGAGCCTGCATGCGATGTGGGTGGGGCGGGAGCTGCCGAAAGCGGCCAAGGCCTTCAATTTCGCCGAGGTCTGGGAGGCGCTGAAGGAAGCGAAGTGGGAGCTGCCTCTGCCCATCATCGTGCTGGGCGGCATCTATTCCGGCGAGTTCGCGGCCAGCGAAGCTGCAGCTGTTACGACACTTTATGTTTTTATCGTAACCGTATTGATTAAAAAGGAAATTATTTTCTCGAAACTGCCGGATATCATGGGCGAATCCATGCGCTTGGTCGGCGCCATCCTGATCATCCTCGGCGCCGCTGGCGCGCTGTCGAACTGGATGGTGGACCAGGAAATCCCGAACCGGCTGTTCGATTTCAGCCGCCAGCACGTGCATTCGGCCTGGGCCTTCCTGATGCTGCTCAATGCCGTGCTGCTGATGGTCGGCATGTTCATCGACATCTTCTCGGCCATCGTGATCCTGACGCCGCTGCTGGTGCCGGTGGCCGCGGCCTACGGCATCCATCCGGTGCATTTCGGCATCGTGATGCTGGCGAACCTGCAGATCGGCTATTTCATGCCGCCGGCCGGCATGGACCTGTTCATCGCCGCCTATCGCTTCAAGAGCAACATCCTGACGCTGGCCCGCGCCTGCGTGCCGTTCTTCCTGCTGGTAGGTTTCGCCTTGCTGATCATCACCTGGGTGCCCTGGCTGAGCCTGGCCCTGTTGTAGGGCGGGCTTCAGCCCGCCGGTCCGGTTCTCGCGGCGGCTTCCCACCGATGGGCCATGGCCGGCCTGACAGCCCGCGACGCGCTGGCAATACCGGCTATAATGTCGCGCTTCCTTTCCCCGGAACCGCACCATGCTGCGCATCCAGGCCGAAGCACTGACGTTCGACGACGTCTCTCTCGTTCCCGCCCATTCGATCGTCCTGCCCAAGGACGTCAGCCTGCGTACCCGGCTGACCCGCAACCTCTACCTCAATCTGCCGATCGTCGCCGCGGCGATGGACACGGTGACCGAATCCCGGCTCGCGATCGCGATGGCGCAACTCGGCGGCATCGGCATCCTGCACAAGAACATGTCGCTGGGCGCGCAGGCCGCCCAGGTGGCCGAAGTGAAGAATTTCGAAGCCGGCGTGATCCGCCAGCCTTTCACGGTCGGGCCGGAAACGACGATCGGCGAAGTGCTGCGCCTGACCGCCGCCCGTCGCATCTCCGGCGTACCGGTGGTCGATGGCGGTCAGCTGGTCGGCATCGTGACCAGCCGCGACATGCGCTTTGAGAAGAAGCTCGACGATCCGGTGCGTCACATCATGACGAAGAAGGATCGCCTCGTGACGGTGCGCGAAGGCGCCAGCGACGAGGAAGTGCTGGCCCTGATGCACAAGCACCGCATCGAAAAGGTGCTGGTGGTCGACGACGGCTTCGCCCTGCGCGGGCTGATCACCGTCAAGGACATCCAGAAAGCGCGCGACAACCCCGACGCGGCCAAGGATTCGTCCGAGCGCCTGCTGGCGGGCGCGGCGGTCGGCGTCGGCGGCGATACCGAAGCCCGCGTCGAGGCGTTGGCCGCGGCCGGCGTCGACGTGGTCGTCGTGGACACCGCGCACGGCCATTCGCAGGGCGTGCTCGATCGCGTGGCCTGGGTGAAGAAGAATTTCCCGAACGTGCAGGTCATCGGCGGCAACATCGTCACCGGCGACGCGGCGCTCGCACTGATGGATGCCGGCGCCGACGCGGTGAAGGTCGGCATCGGCCCGGGGTCGATCTGCACGACGCGCATCGTGGCGGGCGTCGGCGTGCCGCAGATCACCGCCGTCGGCATGGTGGCCGACGTGTTGAAGGAC
>CAYWHO010000100.1:0-7786 GCA_964458195.1 uncultured Arenimonas sp. | reverse complement strand
TCGCCCGCCGACACCGGCGCCATCGTTTCCGTGCTGCTCATGTTCGATCCCCTGCGGCCGGACGGCCTATCCTGCTACCAAACGGAACGGGCGGCCAGGGGCCGCCCGTCTTCTTTCTCATGCGGCGGCCGTCCGCCGCAGCGGCGGCAACTGCCAGTAGGTGATCGCCCGCCAGACCCACTCCAGCGGCCCGTAACGGAACTTCGACAGCCACCACATGCTGAAGAGAAGTTGCAGCGCGAACACGACGAAGACGAAGACGATCTGCCAGGCGCGCGAAACATGGCCCCACTGGCCCAGGCCGTAGCCCGAGAAGTACCACATGCCGATGGCGCAGGCACCGATGTAGTTGGTCAGTGCCATCTGGCCGGCGTAACGCAGCGGCGACAGGAGCTTCTGTCCCAGGTCGGTGTAGATCAGGCAGATCAGCGCCGCAACGTAGCCAATGCTCAGCGGCATCATGCCCCACTGGAACAGCGTCTGAGCGACGCGCGGCGAATTCTTGGTCCAGTCCACATCGAGGAAACTCGAATGCAGACTGACCGCCGTCAGCGTCATTGCCAGTCCGATCGGCAAGGCGGTGAAAGTCAGCTTGCGGAACAGCGGCAGGTGCTCGCGGATATTGCCGATCACGCCCGAACGCACGAACCAGAAACCAATCAGGAACATCGGCAGGGCGAGGAAACTCAACCCGGCGACGAACGGCAGGTCCTCGCCGTAGTGCTTGATGCGATGCTTGATCGATTCGCCGTAGCTGCTCTTGGTGTAGATGCGGATTTCCTCGAGACGCTCCTTCTCGCGCTCGACCTTACGCTCGGCCTGGCGCTTTTCGTTCTCGGCTTTTTCCTTTGCGGCTTCCGCTGCCTTGTCGGCGACTTCCTTGGATGCCTTGGTGGCAGGTTTGGACGTGTCGGCCGGTTGTTCGATGGCCGTCGGCGCCTGCATGTTCGACTTGACGGACTGCACGCCCAGGCCGATCAGGCCGATGATGAAGGGAAGCGAATACAACACCACGCCCCATTTCCAGTAGCGCGCCACGGTGCCGCGGTTGAGGAAGAACATCAGCACGCCGACCAGCAACAGGAACACGGAGGACATGCCGGCCGGATCCACCGGTTTGCCGGTGAAATGCAGGGCGACGCCGGTGGCTATCACTGAGAGCAGGATGCCCAGCCACAGCTTCCAGCTGCGTGTGGCGATCAGCAGCAAGGCCAGCGCCGTGACGGCGTAGTTGTGCAGGATATCGCCGGTCCAGACGAAGACGTAATGCGCCGAGCCGAACAGGAACAAGCCGACGATGCGACGCAGATAGGGCGTCATGAAGCTGCGATCGGTTGTTTCCGCGCGGCCCAGCATCACCGCGAAGCCCATGCCGAACAGCAGCGAGAACATCGTCCAGAACTTGCCCTGGACGAAGGTGTAGATGAACCAGCTGGCGGCGTAATCCATGCCGGTGAGGCGCATGTCCACGCCGGTGCCGAGTTCGCTGATGGGTCGACTGAACCACTCGACGTTCATCAGGAAAATGCCGACCAGCGCGAAACCGCGCACGATGTCGAGCGCATGGATGCGTTCGGCCGCTTGCACCGGCTTGAAACCGCCGGCTACCGCCGTCGCCTGACTGTCGGACATTGCTGTTACCCCTTCCTTGTTGGCCCCTGAAACCCAGACGCAAGTTTATCCCGGCGCCGGACGCCGGCATGTGTCATTGGTAGGGTGGACCAGAGGCCTAGGCCGAGCCAGGCTGCGCTTCAGTGCCCGACCAGGCCGAGCAGTCGGGCGCGATCCACCGCATGCTTGCGGTTGCCGGCCGAGAGTTTGGTGAAAAGATTCTTCAGGTGCCACTTCACCGTTTCGTCGCTGATTTCCAGCGCGCGGGCGATCAGCTTGTTCGACATGCCTTCGTCCAGCAGCACCAGGACCTCGGCCTCCTTCGGCGTCAAAGGACCGCAGCGCATCGGGCTGGGCCGGGTGCTCGACGTCAGCTCCACTTCCCTCGCAACGGCGTTGGCGACAGGCATCGCGTTCGCCGGACGGGCCTGCAGATCGTCGGCCATCGCCACCGCGTCGGGACAGGCATCGGCCAGCAGGCGCGCGACACCCCCGATCGACGCGAGGCTTTCGGCTTCGGCCAGCAGCGACTGCGCCAGCTGGCGATCGTGGCGCCGCGCCAGCACCGCGCGCATCACCTTGACCGTCAGTACATCGCGCTGGCGGTTGAGCGCGCGCGCCAACTCATCGGCCCGTCCGACTTCAGCTTCGGCAAGCTCGAAATCCTGCCTGGCGATGGCGGCACACGTCCTGGCGATCGCCGCCGCCAGCCGGTACTGCGGCAGATAAGGTCGGAATTCTTCCAGATCGAAACGCGCTTCCAGCGCATCCAGTGCCTGCAGCAGGCGCGCCACCGTCTCGTGGCGGCGATGTTGTGCGTGCAGGCGGATCTGCTCGACCAGGCCGTGCAAGGCCAGTCTCGGCAGGCGACGGCGTTCCGCCAGATCGCCCAGTCCGTTCAGCAGCTGCAGCGCGCGGCGCTCGTCGCCCTGCGCGGCCGCGACCCGGGCCAGGGTCAGGTAGGCAAGCAGGATGGTGTCGGGAAAACCCGTGCGTTCGATCACGTCCAGCCGGTCGGCCAACAAGGCCGACGAGGCCAGCGCCTGGTCGCGTTCCCACAGGCAGGCCGCAAGCACGGCCGCGTGCAGGCAGGCGACCTCACTGCGGCGGCCCGCCGCTCTTTCGGCCTGGGCGATTGCCGGCCGAAGCACGGCCTCGGCCTGGAACACGTTGCCGTCCCAGAGATGGCTCAAGCCGAGCAACATCGTCCGGAACGCGAGCGCGAGTCGCGCGGTACCCCGGTCCGCCGCACCTTCAGGCAGCGCGAGGATGCGACGCACGGCATCGGTCTGCCCGGCGTGCAGGCGCAGGTTCGCCATGGCGTTGCGATAGGTAAGCGCCCGCACCGGTTCGGTGATGTCGGCGGGAAACTCCGGCCAACGCAGGAACAGATCGGGTACCAGGCCGAGCTTGTCGGAGTAACCGGTGGCGCTCGACGCCACCAGGGCGGCGACGAACTGCGTCTGGTCGTCGACCGCCGGATCGTGCAGCACGTCCCTGGCGATGCGGAAGGCCTCGGCATTGCGTTCTCCCAGCGCCATCGCCCAGGCAGCGATCAGGCGCAGGTTCACGTCCGCCGCGATCACCGCGTCCGGAATACGTTCCAGCCAGGCCTGCGCTTCGGCGACCTTGCCCTGGCTGCGCAGGATCCACAGCGACTTCGCGGCGTAAGCCTGCGCCAGCGCTTCGTCGCCCGCCGCCAGCGCGTGCGAAGCCGCTTCGGGGAACTGTTCGCGGTCGGCGAACCAGCGACAGGCTCGCCCATGCAGCTCGCGCTGCTCCGGGACGCCAAGCTGCTCGAAGCGGCTCAACAGGAAATCGCGCACCAGCGGATGCAGCCGATACCAATCCTCGTGTTCGGCGACGATCAGGATCGGCGTGTCGAGCAGAAGCTGGTCGAGGAACGCGGCGGCCTCGGGTTCGGCCGCAACCGCCTCGCACATCGGCGCGCTCATGCGGTCGAGGATGGCGATCCGGGTCAGGAACGCCGCCACGCGATCGGACTGGCGCGAGAACAGTGATTCGATGAAATAGCGTTCGATGCCGCTGTGACGGCCGGACAGGGAAGCGATCGCGGCCGACAGATCGGACTCCGGCTCGATCGCCGCCACCGCCAACTGCAGCCCGATCGGCCAGCCCTCGGTGGCTTCGTGCAGACGCATGCATTCGTCCAGGCTCAGGCGCGAACCGAAGCGCTTTTCGAGGATGGCAACCGATTCTTCGGGCTGCAGGCGCAGGTCGGCCGCCTTGAACACGGCCATATTGCCTTTGGCCGCCAGTTCGCCGGTCTGGAAAGGCAGGGGCTGGCGCGAGCCCATCATCACATGCAGGTTCGGCGGTGCGTTGTACAACAAATAGACCAGCGAATGCAGGCTGCTCGCCTCGGGCAGGCGCTCGATATCGTCGATGATCAATACCGTCTGCTTGCCCAGGCTGGCGATGTCGCCCAGCAGGCCGGTCAGCGCTTCGATGCTGAAAGGATCGAACAAGGCGCCGGGCGGCCCGCCCTCCTCCGCCGGGTTGCGGCCGCTGGCGACGCGCACGGAGTGCAGCAGCGCGCGATTGAAGCGCGAAGGATCGTCCTGGCGATCGACGGTGAGCCAGGCCACCAGCGCGCCCTGCGCCAGCCAGCGGCGCCGCCATTGCGCCAGCAAGGTGGTCTTGCCGAACCCGGCCGGCGCGATGACGGCGATCGCGGTGCGTTCGCGCACGATGTCCCAGATCTTGCTGAAACGCTCCCGCTCGACCGCCGTGCGCGGCAACCGGGGCGGCGTCGTCTTCAGGATGAATTCGGGTTCGGACATCGGTGGTCGATCCGGAGTTTGCTGCAGCGCAATGCAACCCACTGCGTCAGCCGCGCAAAGCTTAGCCGAACGGCAAGTTGCCCAACGCCCGCATTGTGTGAAGCCCGTCCCGTGTCGCGAAGCATAGCCGGCGAAAACGCAACCAGCGCGCTTCCGCCCCCCCGATTTGGGGGGCGTACAGAGGCCGGCCGAAGGTGCGAAATCGCCCTCTTCGGCGTCGGCGTCAATGACACGACGACCGCTGTCGTTCCAACGAAAGGACCCGGATCAGATGAATGCTGCCCCCTTGCATGCCGCCGTTCCCGCCACCCGCCGGACGCCGGGACCGAAACCACGCGCGACCGTCCGGGCGATACGAGCCGCCCTGATGGTCTCGGGCGCGCTGTTCGCTTTCGGCGACAACAGCGCGCTCGCCGGCACCTGCGCGATCAGCGGCGTGGACAGCATCGCCTGCAACGGCATCTTCGATACGCCGGTGCCCGATGCGCCCCTGGTGTTCGCCATCGACGATCTGACGGTCGTGGTCGGCCAGCTCGACGTCACCAGCATCCAGTCCGACGGCGTCGATGGCATCCAGATGACCGCGGCCGGTGGCGACGCGACGCTGATCAATTACGGTTCCATCGGCAGTTACGGTGGTGGCGGCGCCAACGCAGTGGACATCGCCGCCTACGACGATGTCGTGATCGATAACGCCGGCGCGATCCTGGCCTATGTCGATACCGGCACCGGCAACGTCGCCGACGTGACGGCGGTTGTCGCCTATTCGTACGCCGGCGACATAGTCGTCGACAACCAGTCCGGCGCCAGCATCGCCGCCGTCGCCGACCATGGCGACGCGATCGCCGTGTACGCCCTCGCGAACGTCGGCTCGGTCGCGCTGCAGAACGCCGGCGACATCCAGGCGAGCACCTACGGCACCAGCGCCACCGGCATCCTGGCGATCGCCGATGGCGCCGGTTTCTACCCGGACTACAGTGTCGTGGACATCGTCAACGAGGGCAGCATCGGGGCGCAGGTGCAGGCCTACTACGGCCGCGCGTATGCCAACGGCATCGTCGCTTACGGCCAGGACGTCACCGTGGACAACGAGGGTGAGATCGATGCCTATGCCGGCATCGAACAAGGCAACAGCGTTGCCGTGGGCATCAAGGCGGTGGCGGACAGCTTTTCAACCGTGGTGAACGGCGCGTACGGCGATATCGACGTGACCGCCGTCAGCGGCGGCGGCATCTACTACGGCCCCGACGCTGCGGC
Source organism: uncultured Arenimonas sp. (assembly GCA_964458195.1). Classification (GTDB taxonomy): domain Bacteria; phylum Pseudomonadota; class Gammaproteobacteria; order Xanthomonadales; family Xanthomonadaceae; genus Arenimonas. The sequence goes on along the minus strand of CAYWHO010000100.1, from coordinate 2,114 downwards.
CCTGGGCGTATTCACCGTGGGCACCTCGGCGCTGACCACGAACTACGGCGACATCTCGGCCAGCGCCACGGCCTACAGCAATGCCGCGGTGGTCTCGTCCTGGGGCGTGCGCACCTATGGCGTGCTGGGCTTCGCCACCACGGTGAACTACGGCGACATCTCCGCCTCCAGCACGTCGGCATCGACCGACAACTACGGCTCCTACGCCTTCGCCTACGGCGTCACGACCAGCACCTTCTATACCTACTACACCGCCACGACGATCAACGAAGGCTCGATCACGGCCATGGCCGAGGTCTATCGCGGCGCCGCGATCGCCTATGGCACGCAGACATCGGCCCGCTACGCAGCCAGCTACAACGGAGAAGACGGCGTCATATCGGCCGTGGCCATCGTCGATTACACCGGGCGGGCCAACGCCACCGGCAGCCACACCTATGGCGTTTACTATTCTCATGGCATCAACGAAGGCACGATCACCGCCTATGCGTTGAGCCACGGCATGGCCCAGCAGGGGAACTTCACCTACGGCGCTGCCAATGCGATGGGCGTGGTACAGGAATCGCCGTTTTTCGGCGGCGTCGTCATGGTCAACTCCGGCGACATCCATGCGACCGCCGTTGCGCACGATCAGTCGGGCTTTTTCGGCGGCGGCGCCGGCGCCACCGGCATGTACCAGTACGGCAAGTATTACGCCGGCCTGGAGAACTCGGGCGACATCACCGCCTACGCAAGCAGCGACCTGGGCATCGTCGCTTCCTACGGCGTCTGGTCGCGCAGCAAGTACGGCTCGACGACCTACGTCGGCAATGCCGAAGGCGCCAGCATCGTCGCGGTATCCGAGGTCGGCAGCAAAGCCGACGACTATGCGGCCGGCCGTGCCATCGCGCACGGCATCAACATGTTCGGCGGCAGCCAGGCCCTGGTCTACAACGACGGATTGATCAGCGCCAGCGCGCATGTCGATCCGAACGATCGCACCTACACCTACCATGCCGCCATCGCGACCGCCTATGGCGTCGAACTGGATGCACGCTACGGCGCCACGGTGCGCAACAACGGCGTCATCCAGGCCCTGGCCGAAGCCGACTTCGGTTATGCCTCGGCCTACGGTTCGGACGTGGCCGGCGAGTACTACGGAATCACCTACAACCACGGCACGATCCTGGCCGTGGCCGATGCCGACTATGGCGATGCCTTCGCCGTCGCCAGTCTCGTCGTATCCGCGGGCCAACGCTTCTACGAGGGCTGCGGGCAATACGGCTGCTACTACTCGTACGCGGGCGGCCTGGGCGGCGCGCAAAACTACGGCGAACTGAACGCGATCGCCACCGCCGACGATGGCATCGCCACCGCCTACGGCTCGGTGGTCGTCGGCCGCCTGGGCGCATTCTCGCGCAACGAGGGCGATATCCTCGCCCGTGCCGAAGCGAACGGAGGTACGGCCGAAGCCATCGGCAGTCTCGGCAACAGCTTCTACGGCGCCACCGAAATGGCGAATGCCGGGAACATCACGGCGATGGCGACCGGCGATATCGCCCTGGCCACGGGCCTGCTGGCGATAGGTTCCTACGGCGATTACGGCTCCGGCTATCTCGCGGCATCGCTGGACAACTCGGGCGAAATCATCGCCGTCGCGGAAGGTTCGTACGCAACGGCGATCGGCGTATCCGTCACAGGCCGCTACGGCGATGGCGTTTACCTGCTGAACGGCGACGATGGTCTCATCGCGGCCGCCGCCTACGGCGACGAGGCGATTGCCATTGCGGTCTATCTCGCTTCGCAGGGTTACGGCAACCTGCTGAACTACGGCGCGATCACGGCCGCAGGCGACGGCCAGCGCCTGGCGATCGATGCGAGCCACACCGCCGGCGTCACCATCGCCAACCACGGCACGATCACCGGTTCCATACTTGCCGGCGGCGGGGACGATGGGCTGCTCAATGCCGCCGGCGGCGTCATCAACATGTCGAACGCGTCGATCGACCTGGGCACGTTCTCGTCGGACGGCAACTCGTTCTACAACTACGGCCTGATCAACGTGGCGGGGGCGGACAACGTCATCGACATGGGTGGTCCGATGGCGGCGATCCCGTCGCTGAACCCGCTGGCCT